>JBAWHL010000090.1:0-1734 GCA_049593815.1 Ilumatobacteraceae bacterium
ACGGAAGAGAGCACCCTGGCAAGGGTGAAGAGCACCATCACGATCACGATCAGCGTCAATGCACCCGTCCAGGCTCGGTCGAGGCCGGCTTCGGGCGGAAGCCCCGGCTGCACGTACTGGTAGTAGGTGAACACGGGCAGTGTCGTCATCCGGCCGTCGAACGGATTCCAGTTCACGCCCTGGGCGAGACCGGCGGTGACCAGGAGTGGTGCGGTCTCGCCGATCACGCGGGCGATGGCGAGCACGATGCTGGTGATCAGTCCTGCGATCGCCGTGGGGAGCACGATCTTGACGATCGTCTTCCACTTGGGGACGCCGAGTGCGTACGCCGCCTCGCGCAGTTCGTTCGGCACGAGTCGGAGCATCTCCTCGGACGAACGGACCACGACGGGGGTCATCAGCACGGTGAGGGCGACCGCTCCCGCGATGCCCGAACGGGTACCGGGCCCGAAGATCATCTCGAAGAGCGCGTACGCGAAGAGACCCGCGACGATCGACGGGATGCCGGTCATGACGTCGACCATCGACTGGATCGATCGGGCCAACCTGGTTCCGTGGCCGTACTCGGCGAGATAGATGGCGGTGAACAGTCCGAACGGCACCGACATAGCGGTGGCGAGGCCGGTGACGATGAGCGTGCCGACGATGGCGTGATAGGCGCCGCCTCCTTCGCCGATCACGCCGCGCATCGACTCTGTGAAGTACTCCGCGTCGAACCGCGGCAGCCCCCGTTCCACGACCGTCCACACCAACGACACCAGCGGCATCGCCACCAGGACGAACGCGCTCGTGACGACAGAGAACATCAGCCGGTCGAAGGCCTTGCGGCGACCCTCGACCCTGCGCGCGAACACGTAGACGCCGGCGCAGTAGGCAACGAGCGACACGATGATCCAACGCGCCCAGTTCGGCGAGCCCTCGGGTGCCCACGACGCGGCGCCGAGGACGAACGCCCCGACGGCGATACCGACCTGTTGGGCCCGCGTGAGGCGATCTGCGGTGATCGCCGGTGGTGCCTCGACGGGAGCGGGGCGTTCTTCGGTGAGGGTCATCCGTCGGCTCCCGAGAATCCGGCGTTCGCGATTCGGCGGGCGAACGCGTTGACGATGAAGGTGACCACGAACAGGACGAGCCCGGTGGCGATCAATCGGTTGACCTCGAGTCCGGAGGATTCGGGGAACTTGAGTGCGATGTTCGAGGCGATGGTGTTCGGGTTCTGGGTGGTGATGACGTTGAACGAGATCAGGTCGGCAGGCGAGAGGATGATGGCCACGGCCATCGTCTCACCGAGCGCTCGGCCGAGGCCGAGCATCGCGCCGCTGATGACACCGGAGCGGCCATAGGGAAGCACCGCCTGGCGGATCACTTCCCACTTGGTGGCGCCGAGGGCGAGCGATGCTTCCTCGTGGAGCCGCGGCGTCTGGAGGAACACCTCGCGTGAGATCGCGGTGATGATCGGCAGGATCATCACCGCGAGGACGACCGCCGCGGTCATCATCGTGCGTCCACTTGCGGACGCGGGCCCGGCGAAGAACGGGAGGAAGCCGAGGTTGTCCTCGAGCCATGGGTACACACTCCGCGCCAGGATCGGGGCGAGGACAGCGATGCCCCAGATGCCGAAGACGACGCTGGGGATGGCGGCGAGCAGGTCGATGAAATAGCCGAGGGACACTGCGAGCCGCTTGGGTGAGTAGTGGCTGATGAACAGGGCGACGGCGACCGCAAGCGGCAGAG
>JBAWHL010000091.1:0-16743 GCA_049593815.1 Ilumatobacteraceae bacterium
GGCCGTCCCGACTACACGTTCCCCATGCCCAAGGGCCACGCCCTCTACATGGACGTCAAGTTCCCCATGGCCTCGTACCTCAAGTACCTCGAGGTCAACACCAACGCCGAGCGCGAAGTGCACCTCAAGCGGTTCCTGCAAGACGTCCGACTGCGCGTGCGCGAACTCGCCAAGCGTGACTACTCCGGCGAGAGCGAGCAGGCATCGGTCGAATACGTGCTGTTGTTCATCCCGAACGAACAGCTGACCGGGTTCATCCACGAACACGACGCCGCGCTCCTCGACGAGGCGATGGGCCAGAAGGTCGTGCTGTGTTCACCGCTGACGCTGTTCGCGTTCCTCGGCGTGATCCGCCAGGCGTTCGACAGCTTCATGATCGAGCGCACGAGCGACGAGATCCTGCAGCTCCTCGGTTCGTTCGGCGCCCAGTGGCGCAAGTACTCCGACCAGGTCGATTCGGTGAAGAAGCGCTTCGATCAGGTCGATCGGGCCTTCGAACAGCTCACCGGACCACGACGTCGCCAACTCGAGAAGCCGCTGCGCGCACTCGACGACCTGCGCGTCGAACGCAACCTCCCCGTCGAGGGAGAACTCTTCGCGGCCCCCGAGCCCGCCGATGACGACACCGAGACGCCACCCGGCGGCACGATCCGGATGGTCGGCGCATGACCGACCCGAATCCCGGCATCGAATCACCGCACGGTGCCGCTGACTGATTGAATCGGGCCCGTGAGCCAACCCGCCTTCGACTTCGGCGACGACGCGGTCGACGATGCCGGCAATCCGACGTACTCCGTCGGCGAGCTCGCCGATGCGATCAACGACACGCTGCGACGCGGGTTCTCCGACGGCGTCTGGGTACGCGGGGAGATCACCGGGTGGAGTGACCGCGGCAATCACGCCTACTTCTCGTTGGTCGACGACGCCGACGAAGGCAACGGCCGCGGCAAGGCGGTCGTCAACGTCCAATTCTTCGCCAACCAACGCATGCGGCTGCGTGGGCTGCTCACGAAGCACCGCCTCCGCCTGGCCGACGGCTTGAAGGTCAGGGTCTTCGGACACCTCGACTACTACGCCCCCACCGGACGCATCGGGCTGAAGATGTCGGGCATCGACCCCCAGTACACGCTGGGCGACATCGCGCAGACCCGCGACGAGGTCATCCGTCGGCTCGTGGCCGACGGACTCCTCGACGCCAACAAGCGTCGGCACCTGTCGGCGATCCCGCTCCGCGTCGGCGTCGTCACGAGCCACGGCACGGCGGCGTGGCACGACTTCCACGACGAACTGCAGCGCAGCGGCATGGGGTTCTCCCTGTCGGTCGTCGACACCAGAGTCCAGGGCGAGTTCGCGGAACGCATGGTCGCCGCCGCCATCACCACCCTGGGCCACCGGGGCGATCTCGACGCCATCGTGGTGATTCGCGGCGGGGGCGCCCGCAACGAACTGGCCGTGTTCGACGCCGAGCAGATCGCCAGGGCCATTGCGACCTGCCGCATCCCGGTCTTCACCGGGCTCGGCCACGAGGTCGACCGCAGCGTCGCCGACGACGTCGCCCACACCACACTCAAGACTCCCACCGCGTGCGCCGGCGCGTTGATCACCCACGCCGCGACGTACCGCGATGCCGCCGAAGCCGCATACGCGGCGATCGTTCGAGCGGGCCGGCTCGACCTCGACGCCGCAGCGGCCGGTCTCGATGCGACCGCACAACGCATCGCGCGGCGAACCCACGACGCGGTCGGACGCGCCGATGAACGGCTCGATCTCCGCGTCGACCGGTTGCTCCGCAACGCGCCGAGCGCACTGCGGAGCTCGGGTGACCGGCTGGACGAGACGCAACGTCGGATCCTGACCCGCTCGACCGCCCTGATCGACCGCGCCGGCGACCGCCTCGACGTGGTCGCCGCCCGCGTCGCAGCGCTCGACCCGGCCGTCCAGCTGGCGAGAGGGTGGTCGATCACCCGAACCGCCGATGGTCACGTCGTTCGATCGATCACGGACCTGGCCCCCGACGACATCGTGACGACCGCCGTTGCCGACGGCACGATCACCAGCACCATCATCGACACCAACGCTCCACCCCGCTCCGACACGCCCACACCCGCTGACACACCCACCCGTACCGAGGATTGAACCATGGCCGCTGACACACCCGGATACGCCGACGCACTGGCGGAACTCGACTCGATCCTGCGCGAGCTCGAGGGTTCCGACGTCGACGTCGACCACCTCGCCGATCGGGTCGCTCGCGCGTCGACGCTGATCGCGCTGTGCCGGGAGAAGATCTCCGTCGCCCAGCTCCGCATCGAGCAGGTCACCGCCGACCTCACCACCGGCGACGACGCCGAGTAGCCAGCGCGCCACGGTGCTGGCGCCGCAGGCGTGGCGACACGCCGACCCGGCCCACGGATCGACCCGCACCAATACGGAGCTGGCCGACGCACGCTCACTCCGGGACAAGTAGCCTCCGCGGCAATGCCGCGAACCGCTCCAGCCAGCCTGCGTTCCATCGCCGAGCGCGTCGATGCCCGTCTCGACGAGGTGCTGACTGCTGAACGCGAGCGGTGGGCAGCGTTCGATCCCGACCTCGCCCATCCCGTCGACGAGGTTCGACGCCTCGTGCTCTCCGGCGGCAAGCGGTTGCGGCCGGCATTCTGCCACTGGGGGTACGTCGGCGCGGGCGGCGGCACCGACGACCAGATCGACGTCGACGCGGGCGCCGCGTTCGAACTGATGCACGCGTTCGCACTGTTCCACGACGACGTGATGGATGACGCTGCCACGCGGCGCGGACAACCCACCACCCACACGCTGGCATCGGCCGAGCACGTCACGAACGGATGGACGGGCGAGTCACGCCGCTTCGGCGAAGGGGTCGCGATCCTCGTCGGCGACCTGGCCTTCGTGTTTGCCGACCGGCTCCTGAACACCGCCCCACGCGAGGCGCTGCGCATCTGGGACGAACTGCGCATCGAACTCAACATCGGCCAGTACCTCGACATTCTCGGGTCGGTCCGACGCGAACGCGACGTCGTCAAGACCGAACGGATCTGCCGCTACAAGTCGGGCAAGTACACCATCGAGCGTCCGCTGCACCTCGGCGCCGCCCTCACCGCGCCCGAGCGCCTCGACGAACTGCTTCCCGCGTTCAGCGCATACGGGCTTCCGCTCGGCGACGCCTTCCAGATGCGCGACGACGTGATGGGGGCCTTCGGCGACACCGACGTCACGGGCAAGCCGGTCGGCGGCGATCTGATCGAGGGCAAGCCCACGCCGCTGCTCGCACGTGCGATCCGGTCCGCCACGCCCGCACAGCGCGAGATCCTCGACCTGGTCGGAGCCCCGGACATGGACGCCGCGATGGTCGCAGAGATCCAGCAGGCGATCGTCGACTCGGGCGCACTCGACGAACTCGAAGCGCACATCACCGCGCTGACCACCGCCGCGATCGCGTCGCTCGACAGCGCGGCGATCACCGACACGGCCAAGTCCGAACTCGCCGCCCTCGCCGACTTCGTCAGCTGGCGCGACGTCTGATGGACGAACCGGCACACCGCGGTCGGCTGACATGAGGGTCGCGGTGATCGGGGCCGGACTGGGCGGGCTCGCGGCGGCGGCGCACCTGGTCGGCGCGGGCCACGACGTCACGATTCTCGAACGATCCGCACTTCCCGGCGGGCGTGCCGGACGCATCGAATCCGACGGCTTCCTGCTCGACAACGGACCAACCGTGCTCACCATGCCCGGGCTGCTCGAGGAGGCGTTCAACGCCTGTGGTGCGGAGATGTCCGACTTCGTGACGATCCGCCCGGTCGACCCGATGTACCGGGCGGTGTTCGCCGACGGGTCGACACTGTTCGTACGGCACGGCCGCGAAGCGATGACCGAGGAGATCCGCCAGTTCTCCGGTCCCGGCGACGCCGCCGCCTTCGGACGCTTCTCCGACTGGCTCGAGCGCCTGTACCGCACCGAGATGCCGTCGTTCATCGACGCCAACTTCGACTCGCCACTCGATCTGATGAAGCCGTGGCGGGCCGGGTTCGAACTCCTGCGACTCGGCGGATTCGGGCGCCTCGGCAAGAAGGTCGCGTCGTTCTTCGAAGACGAACGGCTACAGCGCATCTTCAGCTTCCAGTCGATGTACGCCGGCCTCGCCCCCTACGAGGCGCTCGCGCTGTACGCGGTGATCACCTACATGGACTCCGTCGAGGGGGTCTTCGTCCCCGATGGTGGCATGCACCAGATGGCCGCCGGCCTCGCCGATGCGGTGACCGCCGCCGGTGTCGAGATTCGCTACGAGACCGACGTGACCCGGATCCTGCGGCGCAGCACCGACGGACCCGTCACCGGCGTCGAGATCGGCTCGTCGGAACGCTTCGACGCCGACGTCGTCGTGTGCAACGCCGATCTTCCGGTCGCATATCGCGAGCTCCTCCCCGGTGTCCGTGCGCCACGCGCCGCACGCGGTGGGAAGTACTCGCCATCGTGCCTGTTGTGGGTTGCCGGGGTCACGGGCGCGCCACCGCCTGATGCTGCACACCACAACATCCACTTCGGGCGCGACTGGGACGCATCGTTCAAGGCCCTGATCGACGACGGCGTGCGCATGCCCGACCCCTCGATCCTCGTGACGCTGCACAGCCTCGACGACCCGACGCTCGCTCCCGCAGGTTGTTCGAGCCTCTACGTGCTCGAGCCGACGCCACACCTCGGGGGCACGGTGGACTGGGTTCGCGACCGGAGTCGGATCGTGGACGACCTGCGCCGACGAACCGCGGACCTCGGCTATCCGACCGATGTCGTGGTCGAGCAGGTGTACGACCCGACGGACTGGGAACGTTTGGGCATGGAGATGGGAACCCCTTTCGCGCTCGCCCACACCTTCTTCCAGACCGGCCCGTTCCGACCCAACAACGTCGACTCCCGAGTGCCTGGGCTGGTCTTCACCGGTTCGTCGACACTCCCCGGCGTCGGGGTCCCCATGGTGCTGGTGTCCGGAAAGCTCGCCGCCCAACGAGTGGGACAGTTCGCGACGAGGGCGCTCCGATGAGCCGACTCGGATTCCGGCGGGAACCTCCCCTGCCGACCACGATGTTGCGGCCGACGGGACCAGTGACGCTCGAGGAGAGCTACGCGCTCTGTCGCGACTTCAACAAGCGCCACGGCACGACCTACTACTGGTCGGCGAAGGCCCTGCCGGCGGTCAAGCGCCACCACGTGCACGCGTTGTACGCGTTCGCTCGCTACGCCGACGACATCGTCGACGAGATCCCCTCGCAAGGCGGCCGCGACATCCCCGTCACCGAACGCGCCGCGGCACTCGACGAGTTCGCGACGAGCTTCTTCCACGACCTCGACCAGGGGTCGTCCGACGACCCGGTGCTCAAGGCCGTCGTGCACACCGTTCGCGCCTTCGACATCGACCCCGATGCGTTCGCACGTTTCCTGCGATCGATGCAGATGGACCTCACCGTCGAGACCTACGCCACCTGGGCCGACCTCGTCGACTACATGGACGGCTCGGCAGCGGTCATCGGAGAGATGATGCTGCCGATCCTCGAACCGACCGACCTCGCTGTCGCCCTGCCACACGCGCGCGACCTCGGGTTCGCATTCCAGCTCACCAACTTCCTGCGCGACATCGCCGAGGACCTCGACCGCGGTCGCCAGTACATCCCGCTCTCGGACACCGAACGGTTCGGTGTCGACCTCACCAAGCGGCAACACACCCCAGCATTCGTCGAGCTCATGCGGTTCGAGATCGCACGCTGCCGTGAGCTGTACACATCCGCAGCAATCGGGATCGACATGCTGCCGGGACGATCGGCGACCTGCGTGCGCGCCGCGCACACCCTCTACAGCCAGATCCTCGACCAGATCGAGGAGAACCACTACGACGTCTTCTCTCGACGAGCCACCGTCTCGACCACCACGAAAGCGCTCACACTCGCCAAGCTGTCACTGCGATGACATCCTCGACAGTTCCGTCGCCATCCCCACGCGCGCCCGCTCGATTCCGACCCGACCATGTGAACGCGTCGCTCGCGTCGCCACGGGTTGCTCGGTTGACCGCCGCGGCGGCGGGCGTGGTGACGGCGGGAGCGATGATCGCGACACCGCTGCTGCCACAGGGTGGGCGAGCGCGCAGGGTGTTGTCGAGCGTCGTGGTGGTCGGCTCGTTCACCACAACTGCCGCCAACGCGGCACGACGCTGGGGCGCCGGGCGCACGGCACTGGCCGCGGGCGTCACCGCGGGTGGGACGACACTCGTCGAACGGGTTGGCACCGAGACCGGGTGGCCGTTCGGCGCCTACGGGTACACCGGAGCGCTGCGCCCGCAGATCGCGAAGGTGCCGGCCATCGTTCCGCTCGCGTGGTTCTCGATGGCACTGCCGGCACGGGAAGCTGCCCACGCGGCACTCGGGCCCCGCTCCAACCGACTCACCCGAATCGTCGCCGGTTCGCTGGCACTCACCGCGTGGGACCTGTTCCTCGATCCACAGATGGTCGGCGAGGGCTACTGGCGTTGGGCTCGCGGCGGCGCCTACCGCGGGATCCCGCTGTCGAACTTCGTCGGCTGGTTCGTCACCGGTCTCGGCGTCATGGCCGCCCTCGACGTCGTCCTCCCGCCCGAGCCGAACCCGGCCGACGCGGACGGCGCACTGATCGCCGAGTACACGTTCATGGGCGTGATGGAGACGATCGGGTTCGCCCGGTACTTCCGCGACCCGATGGTGGCC
The DNA here is from genome assembly GCA_049593815.1 of Ilumatobacteraceae bacterium. Taxonomy (GTDB): domain Bacteria; phylum Actinomycetota; class Acidimicrobiia; order Acidimicrobiales; family Ilumatobacteraceae; genus Sva-07. The sequence continues at coordinate 6,744 of JBAWHL010000091.1, forward strand.
GTGGTCGGCGGGATCGGAATGCTGCCGATCGCTGCAGCTGCACTCACAGGCAAGTCCCGTGGCTGACCGCAGCCGCATCGTCGTCGTCGGAGGTGGCGTCGGCGGCCTGGCCGCAGCGATCCGTCTTCGCTGTGCCGGTCACGACGTCTCGCTGTACGAGCGCAACGATGCCGTTGGCGGCAAGGTCGACGTCTTCGAGCAGGACGGCTACCGGTTCGACCTCGGCCCATCACTGCTCACGCTGCCGGACGTGTTCGACGAACTCTTCCGGCTCGCCGGCAGTTCGTTGGCCGACCACGTCGAACTCGTCCGACTCGATCCGCAGTTCGCCTACCACTGGCCCGACGGCTCCCGACTCTGCGTTCCCGACGGCGACGACGAGACCGCCCAGGCGTTCGACGACTTCAGCGCCGGTGCCGGAGCCGAATGGCGGCGGTTCGATGCCCGCGGTCGACGGATCTGGGACGTCGCGTCACGCACGTTCTTCGCCGGGCCGATGTCGTCACCTCTCTCCCTCGCGAAACGGATGCGTTCGCCGTTCGACCTGACGGCGATCGACCCGTTGCGCACCTTGCATCGCGCTGCCTCGTCGACCTTCGATGACCCGCGACTCGTGCAGTGGGCCGACCGGTACGCGACGTATTCGGGTTCGTCACCGTTCGCCGCACCGGCCACGTTGGCATGCATCCCCCACATCGAGGCGCGATACGGCTGCTGGTACCCGATGGGCGGGCTCGGGGTGCTCGTCGATGCACTGACGCTCGTCGCCGCCGACATCGGGGTGGAACTCCACACCGGTGCCGATGTCGCACGGGTCGTGGCCGACGATCGAGTGTCCGGCATCGAGCTGGCAGACGGAGATCGGGTCGATGCCGACGTGGTCGTCGCCAACGTCGACGCCACACACCTCTACGCCGATCTCCTCCCGGACGCATCGGCGCTGCGCCGGGTCCAGCGAGCCGAGCCCTCGACGAGTGGCTACGTGATGTGCCTCGGCGTTCGCGGGCTGACACCCGGTCTCAGCCACCACAACATCTGGTTCTCCGGCGAGAGCCGTGCAGAGTTCGACGCGCTCGCCGCTGGTCGACTTGGCGCCGACCCGACGATCTACGCCTGTGTCTCCGCGGTGACCGACCCCACGCAAGCACCGGAGGGCTGCGAGAACTGGTACCTGCTCGTCAACGCCCCCGCCGGAGCACGACTCCACGACGCAGCCGGTGAGGTCGTCCTCGACCGGCTCGCCGAGCAGGGCGTCGAGTTGCGGTCGCGCATCGAGGTCGAGCGTCGCGTCACACCTGGCGACATCGCCGAGCGCTATCGATCACCGGGCGGGGCGATCTATGGGACCTCCTCGAACGGGAAACGGGCGGCGTTCGCCCGACCCGCGAATCGTGGCGCTCGACCGGGGCTCTATCTCGTCGGTGGATCGAGCCACCCCGGAGGAGGACTGCCGCTCGTCGCCACGAGCGCGCGGATCGTGGCCGACATGATCGAACGCGACGTCGAGCGATGAACCGGCACCGATCCCTGGTCCGGCTCGTGATCCTGATGGTGCGTCTCGTCGCGGGTGCGGTCGTGGTGCGTCGCCTGTCGCATGCCGCCTCGGCACCCGAACCCGTTCGACCGGCGAGCACCCCGACCGGTTCGATCTCGGTGGTCGTCCCGGCGCGCGACGAGGCTGCCCGAATCGGTCCGCTGCTCGAAGCGATCGTCGGCGCGCCCGGGGTCGACGAAGTGATCGTGGTGGACGATCAGTCCACCGACCGCACCGCCGAGGTCGCCAGTCGAGACGGCGTCCGTGTGATCACCGGCACGGACCTGCCGCCGGGGTGGGCGGGCAAGGCCTGGGCCCTCCAGCAGGGCATCACCGCGGCACGTGGCGACTGGGTCGTCACGCTCGATGCGGACACCCGCCCCGACCCCGAGCTCCCGAGTGCTGCGGTGGCGAGAGCGACGACGGACGGGATCGATCTCCTGACACTGGCGGGGCGCTTCGACTGCCCCACTCCAGGATCTCGATGGCTTCACCCAGCGATGCTGACCACGCTGGTGTACCGGTTCGGCGCGCCCGGCGCGCCGCTCACCGCGGATCGACTGCTCGGCAACGGACAGTGCATGGTCGTCGACCGTCGCCGGTTCATCGAGGCCGGTGGCATGGAACCGGTCCGCGCCGACACGGTGGAGGACGTCGCCCTCGCCCGACATCTGGCACGCGCCGGCTGGACCGTCGGCTTCCTCGACGCGAGCGATCTGCTGACGGTGCGCATGTTCGAGTCGTTCGGCGACACCCTGCGCGGTTGGGGACGGTCGCTGGCGCTCCCCGGTGTCGAGACACGGCGACGCCAACTGCTCGATCTCGCCGTGATCGCGCTCACCCAAGTGCTGCCGCTGGCACGTGTCGCGAGCCGGCGAGCAGACGTCGTCGACATCGCCCTCCTCGCCGTCCGCGTCGGCACGCTCGTCGGCACCCGTCGGGCGTACACCCGCACCGACGCCGCCTATTGGGCAAGCCCGCTCGCCGATCCCGTCGCCGCCGCGGCGATCGCTGCGGGCATCGCACGCGGTCGTCGCCAGACCTGGCGTGGCCGCACCTACGGCTGAGCGCGCGCCGCGAGCAGGAACCGGAATCCGATGAACGTCATCAGCACTCCGGTGGCGGCGGTTCGATTGGGGCCTTCGACGATCAGTTGGACGACCGGGAACGCCACCATGCCCACCCGCGCGGCGGTCGCGAACGAGCGCGACACCAGGAACACGACCAGCAGCAGACCGATCGCGACGAGCGCAGGGACCGTGGCGAACACGAGCGTGCCACCGACGAACGTGAGCACGCTGCGTCCGCCGCGCCACCGAGCGAACACGGGATACGCGTGACCGACCATCGCCGCCCCGGTCCCGATGTACGCGAGCCCCCAGAACCCGGGATCGGCGAGTGCGACGCCCACGAGCGCAGCGATCGTCCCCTTGGCGACGTCACCGACGAACACGGGAACTGCCGACCTGACGCCGAACGTCTCACGAGCGTTCCAGAACCCGGGGTTCCCGTCGCCCACCGATCGAAGGTCGACGTGCGCTGCACGGGCGGCAACGAGATTGGCGATCGGCACCGACCCCAGCAGGTACCCGATGATCACGGTGATGATCACATCGGCGGCCATGGGATGACAGCATGACCGATCGCATGCCTCGCATCGCATCCTTCCACCTGACCAGGGAGCGCATCTGGCGCACCCCCGTGGCGCTCGCCCGCCTCGGAACCGACCGCCAACGTCTCGCCAAGGTGCCTGGGCTGCGGTTCTGGCGGGTCCTCGGAACGGGAGGAGGCAGCCGGACCGACGGCGGCGCCGACCTTGCCCGCACCGCGATGTTCGCCGTGTGGGACGACGAGTCCGACCTCGATCGATTCCTCGAGACCCACCCGATCCCGCGACGCTGGCAGCGGGCCGAGGAACAGTGGACCGTGCGGTTGCGTTCCCTCGGCGGTCACGGCCGGTGGCGCGGGATCGATCCACTCGACGGGCTGCAGCCCGGGAGACGGACGACCGACGGCCCGCTGGTCATCGTGACCCGGGCCGACGTCCGCCGCACGGCGTGGCGATCCTTCCGCGCCGCCAGCAAGCGAGTCGACGACGAACTCCAGCGAGCGCCCGGGCTGATCGATGTCGTCGGGATCGGCGAGGCACCGGTCGGCAGGCTCGGCACGTTCAGCCTCTGGGGGTCACTCGCCGACGCGAGAGCGTTCGCGACCGCGATGCCGGACCACGGCCAGGTGATCCGCACGACCCGCGCCGAGGACTGGTACGCCGAGGAGCTGTTCGCCCGGTTCGAGCCCTTCGGGTCGACCGGCACGTGGAACGGCCGCGACCCGCTGAGCCCCCGCCGCCTCCCGACCTCGCCCGAGTGATGAGCGAATCTTCCCCATGCGGTGGATTCGCTCATCGCTCGGGCACGAGGGCCGAGCGTGACGGGGCGAAGGACGTCTGACGCGGGGTCACACGAGGCAGAGCAGTGCGATCGCCGCGGCGTCGGCGGCTGGATCTCCACCACGGGTGTCATCGCGGACGAGGGCGAGCGCTTCGCTGGGAGGTGAGCCCGATCCAAGATGCGCGTGCAGCACCCGCATCACACCAACGGTCGCGGCGTCGTTGACGATCGTGATCGGTGCGATCACCGTGCGGACGCCGGCGCCGAGCAACGCACTGGTCGTTCCGATCACCTCGTCGCCGGCACTCACCGCCGACAGCCCCGCATTGCAGGCGGGCAGCACCACCAGCGACGGCGGTCGTTCCAACGACTCGATGTCGTACACCGTCAACGGCCCGTCGAACATCGCGAGCGACGAGAACATCGGGCTGTCGGTGCGGAACGTTCCGTGACAGGCGAGGTGCGCGGTGTCGCTTCGTTCGAGAAGATCGAGCACCGCCGCGACCGTCGCCGCGCCACCCGACAGCGAGATCGCGCCCGGCCTGCTCGCCAGCACCCCGTCGACCTCGCCACGCACGTCCACGAGGTCCGGGCCGGCCACGACTGCCACCGCGCCACCCCCTGCCGACTCGTCCGCAGCGACATGCGGTCGCCAGCGTCGTGCGCTCGTCGCGACCGAGACCGGCCGCGCCCGGATCGAAGGCATGCCTCCCCAGGGCAACGCGTGGAGCGCGCCCGTCGGCACGATCACCACGTCGGCATCGGCGAGGCCGAGCGGCGCGATCAGGAGACGATCCAATTCCGACAGCGCATCGTCGAGCGACGCGGCGAACGCTGCGAGCGTCGCGGGCGATGCGCCGGCCCGAGCGAGACGCCCGAGCGCGAACACCGCATTGTCGACGTGTGCCGCCACCGGCGCGAGCGGCCCCAGCCGACGGACACGACACCGACCGCGCGACACGATCACCGCCGCGAGCGCACCATCGTGCTCGACGTACTCGACGAGCTGCCGGTCACCGAGGTGGTCGGCGAGCCGTGCGACGTCGAGTCGATCGACCGCATGACCCCCGACGGCCAAGCGAGCGAGATCGCGTACACGTCGCTCCTGCAGCGACACCGACGCGGAGATCGTCGGGTCCACCTCGCCAGCACGGCGCGCCTCGTCGTACTCCGTCCGCACCCGCCGAAGGTCGGTCAACGCGGAGGAGAGCGCCGCGTCATCCGGAGGCCGCACTGCGGGCGCAGCGAGCGCGTTGGCGCGGAGATGCTCCGACCACACCAAGACGTCACGCGGTCGGCCGTCGTCGAGGGCGAGGCCGAGGCCCATCCTCGCCAAGCGGGCGGCATGCACCGACGCACCGACGCGCAGATCGGTGGCACCGAGCGTCGCCTGATGGCGCTGCAGCAGGCCGATACCGGCACCCAGCGCGCGCTTTGCTCCTCGCCGGTCGCCGACGGCCAGACGGAGCTGCGCCGTGGCGAACCAGGCGCTGGCACGGCGTTGCACGCGCCCGCCCCGTCGCATGGGGGCGATCACGTCCAACTGCCGGCGCGCCAGTTCGTCGTCGCCGCGCCGCCACGCCATCTCCGCGAGGCTCAACCGCACCGCTGCCGCCTCGTCCGACCAACCGAACTGCTCCAAGTCGTCGGCGATGCGCGCACCGTCGATCGCCTCGTCCGCCTCCGCGTCGTGGCCGTCGCCGATCGCCGATGCACCCTCGTCGGCCGTGAAGGCCAAGAAGTCAGCGATCGTCGCCCACCCCGTGCGGCCCGTCGCTCGAAACTCGGTCCGGGCGGCGCGTGCCGCCTCCCGGGCCGTGTTCACATCCCCGTCGGCGAGGCATGCCCGCGCCAACAGGAGTCTCGCTTCGGCCAGATCGCTCACATCGTCGACGAACTCCAAGGCATCGACAGCGGCCAGCGCGTTCTCGCGGGCCTCGCGATACAGCCCGGCGACGAGCATCACCTCGCACCGGTCGGACGCCAGCACACCGGCGCTGCGTCCCGGGAACCCGAGCCCGGCGTACAGCGCCTCGGCACGGGCGAACGATTCGAGCGCCGTCACGACATCGCCCTGCAGGCCGGCGGTGTACCCGTGGTTGTGCGCCGCACCGGCGGCAAGGAACGTCTGACCATTCTCGAGCGCCAGCCGTTCCGCGAGCTCGGTGTCACGCAAGGCCTCCGAAGTACGACCCTGCCGACCGAAGGCAACGGCACGATTGCAGCGCAGCCGCGCCTCCAACACGCGGTCGTGCCCCACCGCGACCGTCGAGAGCGCTTCGGTGTACGCATCGGCCGCTTCGCCGAAGCGGCCGAACATCTCGAGCACGACCGCCCGCTTCATGTCGAGGTCGGCCAGTTCGCCGGATGGGAGGTGGGCGCGTGCCTCGTCCGCCAACTCGAGCGCCTCGTCGGGGCGACCGCGAGCGCCGACGACGGAGACCAGCGCGCTCATCACCTGCGCGGCGCGCACCGGATGGCCGGTCGCCTCGCCCACCTCGATCGCCGCGCGGAGATGTGTCTCGGCAGCGTCGAGCAAGTTCAGTTCCCGCTCGGCCAGACCCTGCGCCCACAGCGCCACGACGCGTGCCTCGTCGGACAGGTCATCACGAGCGACGAGGTCGCGCGCCAGGTGGAGGGAAGCCGTCGGCGACTCCTGCCGCGAATCGACGATGCCCAGCGCTGCCGCGAGATGCTCGTCACGAGGGGTGTCGGTCACGCGCGACAATGATTGCAGTATCACGGACCGTTCTCAGCGCTCTGGATACCTGATGCCCAAAACAGGAGGTCCAATGAACCGCCCCGCCGACCGTCCCGCACAGCCGTTCCTCACCAAGGACGGCGTCGCCCGCCTCCGCACGGCACTGTCCCCCGCTGGCCCGGTCGACTATCGGCCCGGTCAGGTGATCATCGATCTTCGCGAGTTCGACGGCGGCGTCGATTCCGTCGACCGCACCATTGCCCGGATCAGCACGTCGATCGGCGTCGAGTTGCGCACCGACAAGACCGACCTCTCCCAGACCAAACGGTCCGGCCTCCTTCGAGCGCACTTCACCACCGACGACGACACCCGCGTGGTGATCGAACGCATCCGTCGAGAGTTCGGCCATCGGGCGGCGTCGACCAATGCCGTGTTCACCATCGGGTCGGTGACCGCCGACCCGATGCACTTCACCTCGACCCTCACCGCCGACCCGATGCACTTCACCGCCGGCTACAGCGCCGACCCCATGCACTTCACGAACTCGAGTACGGCGCGTCCCGTCGTCCGGCCGACGTCGTGGGACACGTACCCCCGTGCCACCAAAGGCCCCGGACAGGCCACGGTGGCGATTCTCGACACCGGCGCACCCCCGGTCGGGCCGGCTGGGCCGAGCGACATCGACTTCGTCGGTCCGACGGGCACGATCCGAGAACGAGCCGACATCAACGGGGACGATTTTCTCGACATCGCGGCGGGACACACCACGTTCATCCGCACGATCATCCACCGCGCCTCCCCGGCTGCGGTCGTGCTCGTCGAAGGTGTCATCCACAACGACGGGGACGGTGACGAGGCCGACATCGCCAACGCGCTCGCCCGTGTCGTCGACAGCGTGCGCGACCCGTCGCGATTGATCGTGAACCTGTCGTTCAGCGGCTACTACGACGACGACGTCGAACCACCGATGATCGGATTCTGGATCCGGGAGCTGGTGACCGCCGGCGCGGTGGTCGTCGCCGCCGCTGGCAACGACGGTGCGTGCCGAAAGAAGTACCCCGCTGCGATGCCCGAGGTCATCGCCGTCAGTTCCGTCGGGCCATGCGGCCCATCGCCGTTCTCCAACCACGGCCCGTGGGTCGACGCAACCGCGCCAGGTGAGGACTTGATCAGCGAGTTCTTCGCGAACTTCGACGGGGCCTACGAACCACTCGTGCCGGGTTCCGTCCCCGACATCGACGACTTCTCGGGCTGGGCGATGTGGAGCGGAACATCGTTCTCGACGCCAGCGGTCGTGGGCGCATTGGCGGAGATCGTGGAGACACACGACTGCCCGGCCGTCGACGCAGTCAGAATCCTCCTGCGGCGGCCCGGCCTCCTCCGAGTCCCCGACTACGGGGTCGTCGTCAATCGGGTCTTCTGAGATTTCCCGCCGATCGAGGTATCAGGAGCATCGACATGCGCTCGTGTGAGGTGTGAACGTGCACGTCGCGGCCCCCGGCGCCGCTCGCCTAGAGTCGGGACCCATGGACGTCGGGCTGTTGCTCCGACGAGTCATCGAGGGCGACCAGCGGGCATGGGACGAACTCGTCGGACGGTTCGGTGGACTCGTGTGGTCGATCGCCCGCGGCTATCGCCTCGGGGCCCTGACCGACGACGTCGTCCAGACCGTGTGGCTGCGACTCGCGGAGAGCTGCGACCGGATCCGTGATCCGGAACGCCTCGCCGCGTGGTTGGCGACCACGACGCGCAACGAAGCCCTGCGGGTCGCGACGAAACAATCCCGAACGCTCAGCGTGGGTGACCTTCCCGAACGCGCCGACCCGGCCGTGTCGAGCATCGAGGAGCTCGTCTCCGACGACGACACCCTCGCCCATGTGCTGCGCGGCTTCGGCAGACTCACGACCAAGGACCAGGAGCTGCTCCGGCTGCTCTGCACCGTGCCCCCGCTCGACTACGCGACGATCGCCGACATGCTCGGACGACCGATCGGCAGCATCGGGCCGAGTCGGGAGCGAGCCCTGGCAAAGCTCAGGAAGCTGCTCCCATCCGGCTTGGACGACCGGACGCAGCCGACGAGTCGAAAGGACGAGGCGGAATGAACGACGACCCCAACCGCGACGATCGCGAGCTCCTGGCCCTGCTGGGCCACGCCCTCGACGCTGCCGATCCAGTGCCCGAGCACGTGCTCGACGGGGCGCGAGCTGCGTTCACATGGCGAACGATCGACACCGAGCTGGCGGAGATGGTCTTCGACTCGGCGCGCGAGCTGACCGGTGTCCGTGCGGACGACGCCAATCGACAGGTCACGTTCAAGGCACCGGGGGTGGAGATCGAGGTGATGGTGATCGAGAACGGGACACGCCGCCTCGTCGGCCAGCTCGTTCCTCCGTCGACCAAGCGCGTCGAACTCGTCGGCGCCGACCACGTTCACACGGCCGAGACCGACCGACTCGGCCGGTTCACCTTCGACGAACTCGCCCCCGGGCCGGTCCGACTGGTCGTCCTCGACGATGCCGGCGAACGCATCGTGCAAACCGAATGGGTGCTGTTCTGACGGATCGGGTCGTGGACCGACGCCACAGCGATCAACCAGCGGGGGCGGAATCGATCGCCTCGCGCTCGGTCTTCGCCCACGTTCCCTTGGCACGGATCTGACGCCACGTGGCGCGGATCAACACTGGCCACAGCAGCCAGGTGTAGGCCGAGTACGCGATCCCGACGACGAGCCCGCGAATCCACGCGCGTGGTCCACGCCCGCTGCGTGCGGTGACGCCCAGGACCACGCCGCCGAACCCGAACACGAAGAACAACAACACGACGAGGACCGATCCGGGGACGATGGGCACACCCTCGGTGACGAACGCGAGCAACGCGGCAAACACGCCGAATCCGACGATCGCAGCTGCGACCGGCTGCAACAGACCCCAGGTCAGATCGAAGCGTGCACGTCGCGACACCGCGTAGGACGGGACGCGACGCAGATGACCCATCGCCTGGAGATTTCCCTGCATCCAGCGCGTGCGCTGGCGCAGGAGTCGACGAAGGCTCGGCACCCCCTGCTGGTGCACCGACGAGCGGTTGTCGTGGCCGCAACGCCAACCGGCTTCGAGCATGCGGAGACCGATGTCCTGGTCCTCGGTGAGCTTGTCTCGCCATGGGCCGGAGTGCCCGCTGGCGACATCGTCGAGCGCGGCCAACCGATTGAACTGGCCGTTGCCGCCCATGCCGGCGGTCCCCATGCGCGAGCGTGCCGCTTGATACAGCAACCCGTAGACACCGAACTCGATGTCCTGTGCCCGGGTCAGCGCGACGTCACGGTTGTAGATCCTGACGCGGACCTGCACGCCGCCGATCGATGGATCGGCGAAGTGC
>JBAWHL010000092.1:0-29930 GCA_049593815.1 Ilumatobacteraceae bacterium
GTCCGTGCTCTTCGCGATCCCCCTGCCGTGGGGCCACCGCGGGACGTTGCCCGCGAGCTACGGCAAGGATGCCGAACCGCAGGTGACCGACGTCCTCAAGCGACTCCCACTCGATCATCGCGGATCCTGAACGGACCCGGCGGCCGCATCACCCAGCAGTAGCGTGCGGGCATGTCTGACTGGAGCCCAGAGACCTGGCTGATCGCCGCCGGACGCGACCGTTCGCTCGGAGCGCCGATCAACGTGCCACCCGTCTTCGCGTCCAACTTCTACCTGCCCGACGAGCGTCTCTACAGCCGCACCGACGGGACCCCGACCACCGACGCGCTCGAAACGCTGCTCGGTGGGTTGGACGGTGGCCGGGCACTGGTCTTCGCGTCCGGGATGGCTGCGGCGGCGATCGTCTTCAACCGCTTGCCGGTCGGGTCACACATCGCTGTCCCGTCCGATCCGTACCACGGCGTGGCGGGCCTGATCGACGAGGGGGAGGCGCAGGGCCGATGGACGGTCCGTCGACTCGATCAGTCCGACACCCCGGCGTGGCTCGACGCCCTCCAGACGTGTGATCTGGTCTGGCTCGAATCGCCCGAGAACCCGCTGATGACCGTTGCCGACCTTCCGACGATCTGTGGCGCTCCACGCCGGGAGGGCACCCTCGTCGCCGTCGACAGCACGTTCGCCACGCCGCTCAATCAGCGCCCGCTCGACTACGGCGCCGACATCGTCATGCACTCGGCGACCAAGTTCATCGGTGGTCACTCCGACCTCCTCGCCGGCGTCGTCGTGACCCGCGACGAGGCCCTCCACGAGGAGTTCCACCATCGCCGCCTGCTGCACGGTGCGACGATCGGCGCGATGGAGGCCTTCCTCACGATCCGCGGTGCGCGCACGCTCGGTCTTCGTCTCGAACGGGCCCAGGCCAACGCGATGGAGCTGGCCATCAGGATGGAGGAACACCCGGAGATCACCCGCGTGCTCTACCCCGGCCTGCCGACACACGAGACCCACGATGTCGCCCGCAGCTTCATGACCGGCTTCGGCGCCATGATGTCGTTCGAGACGACCGGGACGGGCGAGCGCGCCGCCGATGTCTGTGCTCGCGTCGAGCTGATCAACCACGCCACCAGCCTCGGCGGCATCGAGTCGACCATGGAACGACGGGCTGCGATCGCTGGTCAGGAACGGATCCCGCCGACGTTGATCCGACTGAGTGTGGGCTGCGAGCAGGTCGACGACCTGTGGGCCGACCTGACCCAAGCGCTGCGCTGACCTCGGCCTCCGATCGCCAGCGATCGGACCGGACCGGGTACGTTCGGCACGCGTTGCCGGGCGGGGGTCCGGTCACCGACCCGAGGGAGAGCGACATGGATCTGAGACCGAATCCGAGCGCGGCAGGCTTCGACGCCGACCGCCTGGCCAGGATCGACGATCACTTCCGCACGGCGTACGTCGACGCCGGCAAGATCTCCGGCTACCAGATCCTCGTCGGCCGGCACGGCGCGGTCGGACACCGATCGACGGTCGGGCAGATGGACCTCGAAACGGGCACCCCGTTGGACGATCAGGCGATCTGGCGGTGGTACTCGATGACCAAACCGCTCACGGCCGTCGCGTTGCTGTCACTCATCGAGCAGGCCAAGGTGAAGTTGACCGACCCGATCCACCGATTCCTGCCCGAGTGGCGCGATGCCAAGGTCAGCGTTCCCAACGGTGACGGTACGTTCGCGCTCGTCGACACCGACCGGCCGATCAGCGTCAAGGACGCGTTGATGCACATGACCGGCATCGGTCCCGGGCCCGAACGGGCCCGCCAGGACATGTCCAGCCTCCTCAGTGGCAACCACGTCCGTCCGGCCGACGCGCCGACGACACTCGAGGAACTGAGCCGTGCACTCGCCACCGAGCCACTCCGATTCCAGCCGGGCACGAAGTGGTTCTACTCGTGGTCGTCCGACATCTGTGCGCGACTGGTCGAAGTGATCGCCGACGAGCGCTTCGGCGACTATCTCCAGCGTGCCGTTCTCGACCCGTTGGGCATGGCCGACACCGGGTTCCACGTTGCCGACGACGCGGCATCGCGTCTGACGTCGATGTACGCCCGGGGGCCGAGCAAGGAGACACGCCTCGTCGACGACCGTGCCCGCGGGCGCCTGTGCAAGGTGCCGACCATGCAGTCGGGCGGCGGGGGGTTGGTCGGGACGATCGACGACTATGCCCGGTTCTGCCAGATGCTGACGAGCGACGGTGCGCTCGACGGTGCGCGCATTCTCGGTCGTCCGACCGTCGAGTTGATGCGCACCAATCACCTGCCGGGTGGCGGGGAGTTGCGTGAGTTCGCACTTCAGGGTGGGTACGGCGAGGTCGGGTTCGACGGCAACGGTTTCGGTCTGCAGGTCGCAGTCGGCCTCGGTCCCGCAGCGACCGCTGGCGTCGGGCCGGCCGGTGACTACATGTGGGGTGGTGCCGCGTCGACGGCATTCTGGATCGACCCGACCGAGGACCTCTACGCGATCTTCATGACCCAGATCCTCCCGAGCGGCGTCTACGACTTCCGTGGACAACTCCGGTCGATGGTGTACGCGGCGATCGTCGACTGAGGATCCACGATGACCGAGCCCACCACGGAGGCACCGCAACGCCATCCGTTGAACACCGGCTTCAACTGGCCGACGAGGCCCGGACCGTTCGAGACACTGACCGACGAACAGGTCGCGGCGTTCGATCGCGACGGATTCATCGTGATCGACGATGCGTTCACGCCTGGCGAGATCGCCGCGGTCACCGACGAGATCGACCGCCACGAGCGACGCGTCGAGGACTACCTCGCCGGGCTCGAAGACCAGCGGGTCGGCATCGCCGAGGCCGGAGCCATCACGTTCACGATCAACCTCGCGCATCGTGTTGCTCTGCTCCGGGAGTTCGTCTGTCACCCGTTTTTCCAGGGTGTGACCAGCGACCTCGTCGGCCCCGATGTCGACCTGTACTGGGACCAGGCCGTGTACAAGAAGCCGGAGAAACCCCGTCGGTTCCCGTGGCATCAGGACAACGGGTACACGTTCGTCGAGCCGCAGTACTACCTCACGTGTTGGGTGGCGCTCACCGACGCGACTGTCGACAATGGCTGCCCGATCGTCGCGCGGGGCATGCATGTCGGCGGCACCTACGACCACAGCTACGTCGATCCGCTCGGTTGGCAGATCTTCGACGAGCCGCCCGAGGCCGTCGCCGCTCCCGTACGCGCCGGCGGGGTCGTCGTCTTCTCGTCGTTGACGCCCCACATGACCGGACCGAACACGACCGACGCGGTCCGCAAGGCGTACATCGTTCAGTACAGCGCCGCCGGCGCCCGCATCGTCTCCGACGACGGCGGTGGCACGACGACCAGCCATGCGGTCGCTGACGAGGACCACACGTTCCCCGTGCGCCGTGGCGGTGTGCCCGTCGGATCGTACGACGACCGATGAACCAGTCCGCAGCTCCCGCCGACGGGCTCTCCGACGAGATCGTCGACCTGATCCGAGCGACCGCGTCCGCTGGTGCGGCGGTGCCAGGACGCGCCGCCGACCTCCGACCGGTGTGGGAGACGCTGCAGCTGCACGTCCCGGCATGGGTCGAGGCCCACGTCGCGTTCACCGATCCCTCGAGCGTGGCAGCGCCCACGTGCCCGCAGGTCGTCGGCGTCGACGTGCCGCTGATGGTGTTGCGTCGCGCTCGATGGGTCGAGGGCAACCTGCATCTCGCACTCGCACCACACCGGATCGATCCGGACACGCGCACGTCGTTCCGTGTCGTCGGTGCGGAGCCGCGGAACTGGGACGTGGTCGGGCTCGACGGCGTGAGCCTCGATCTGTCCACGTCGGGCCTCGACGTGCGCGTGCCGATGGTCGACGCGGAGTTCGTCCTGATGCGGTCGAGCTACTGATCGCTGACCGGACCTTCGCGACCGTCGTGCGCTTGCAGTTCGACGTTGCCAGTCGCATACGTTGACGTCGATCGCAGTCGCAGTCCCCCAGGAGGAACCCATGTCCGACGCTCTCATCATCGACGCCTGCCGCACACCCCGCGGTATCGGCAAGCCCGGCAAGGGCGCGCTCGCCCACCTGCACCCGCAGCACCTCGCCTCGACGGTGCTCGCGGCCCTCGTGGAGCGCAACGGCTTCGACACCGCCGACGTCGACGACGTCGTGTGGGGCACGAGTGCTCAGGTGTGCGAACAAGGCGGCGACCTCGGTCGCATGGCTGCGCTCGATGCCGGTTACGACGTCACCGCCAGCGGTGCGACGCTCGACCGGTTCTGTGGCTCCGGCATCACGTCGGCGAACTATGCCGCGCATGCCGTGATGGCGGGGATGGAAGACCTCGTGGTCTCCGGCGGCACCGAGATGATGTCGCTGCCCAAGAAGGGCATGATGCCGATGGGTGCCAACAACGCCCACCTGCAGGAGATCCACCCGCAGTCTCACCAGGGGGTGTGCGCCGACGCCATCGCCACGATGGAGGGCATCCCGCGTGAGGCGCTCGACGCGCTTGCCGCGGAGTCGCAGCTGCGCGCCGACCGGGCGATTCGCGAAGGTCGCTTCGCCAAGAGCCTGATCCCCGTGCTGAACATGGACGGCTCGGTCGCACTCGACCAGGAGCAGTTTCCCCGTCCCCAGACGACCGCTGAGTCACTGGCCGCCTTGCCGGCGAGCTTCCCGCAGATCGCGGACTACCGACACACCGAGGATGCCAAGACGTTCCGCGAGCTGATCAACCAGAAGTATCCGGACCTCGACATCCAGCACGTCCACCACGCCGGCAACTCCTCCGGCGTCGTCGACGGCGCCGCGGCCATCCTGTTCGCCAGCTCCGACTACGCCAAGGGTCACGGGCTGACGGCGCGAGCCCGAGTCGTCGCCACGGCGAACATGGGCGACGATCCGACGTTGATGCTCAACGCGCCCGTGCCCGCCGCCCGCAAGGTGCTCGAGAAGGCCGGCATGACCCTCGACGACATCGACCTCTTCGAGATCAACGAAGCCTTCGCCGTCGTCGCCGAGAAGTTCATCCGCGACCTCGACCTCGACCGCGAGAAGGTCAACGTCAACGGTGGGGCGATGGCGCTGGGCCACCCGATCGGCGCGACCGGTGCGATCTTGATCGGCACCGTGCTCGACGAGCTCGAGCGTCGCGATCTGCAGACCGGCCTCATCACGATGTGTGCCGGTGGCGGCATGGCCCCCGCCATCATCATCGAACGAGTCTGACCAGCGAGGCTTCGGCCACCGTCGCGTTCGACACCGCGACGGTGGACGAACGAGCCTCCACACCTGGTGATCGACGGCATGTCATCATGGCGGCCCCGTGCTGTTCTTCTCCCTCAACACCTTCTGGCTGGCGGTCTCGCTCGTCGTCGTCATCGGTGGAAGCACCTTGTTGGGGATCGTGCTCGGTCGGCAGTTCCGCCGACGCCCAGACTTCAGCAGCGAGCCCATCGGGGTCGTGCAGGGTGCCTTGCTCGGCCTGGTCGGGCTGTTGCTCGCGTTCGGGCTGACGATGGCGGTCGGGAGATACGAGTCTCGTCGCGCACTGGTCGTCCACGAGGCGAACACGATCAGCTCGACCCACCTCCGAGCGCAGATGCTTCCCGAGCCGATGCGTTCCACGTCGCTCGAACTCCTCAAACGCTATGGCGACATCTCCGACGATCTGGCCGAGCAGGTTCCGTTCACCGACCAGTTCGACGCGGACGTCGCCGAATTCAACGGTCTGCAGCGAGCTCTGTGGGCCGAGGCCGGACGTTCCATCGAGGTCGATGCGACGGGTACCGGACCCTTGATGTACGCCCCGATGTTGAACGAGATGATCGAGGCACACGCCGAGCGGATGGCGTCACTGCGCAATCGGGTACCCACCTCGGTGATGCTGTTGCAGGTCGGTGGCAGTGCGATTGCCATCGGCGTGCTCGCTGCGTACCTGGCGCTCCTGGGTCGCAGTGAAGTCACCGCGCTGCTCGCTGGCGCCTTCGTCGTCGTGATCCTGTTCGTCTCGTTCGATCTCGATCGGCCGCAGCGCGGGTTCATCACGGTGCCGTACACCGCGCTCGTCGAAGCGCGTGCCGAGATGGACATGCCGCCCGCAGCCGGACCCTGACGAGCCTCGGTGCGGCGGCACTGCCGAGACGGTGGCCGGGCCGGCTGTCAGGCGCCGGTCAGCGGATGTCGAAGCGGTCGAGGTTCATGACCTTGGTCCACGCGGCGACGAAGTCGGTGACGAACTTCTCTTGCGCGTCGTCGGCGGCGTAGACCTCGCTGATCGCTCGCAGCTGTGCGTTGGATCCGAAGACGAGATCGCAACGGGTACCCGTCCACTTCACGTCGTCGCTGCCGCGGTCTCGACACTCGAACACGCCCTCGTCAGCAGCGGTGGGGGTCCACTCGGTGTCGTCGTCGAGCAGGTTGACGAAGAAGTCGTTGGTCAGGGTTCCCGGTCGGTCGGTGAGCGTGCCACGGTCGGAGCGGTCGGAGTTCGCGCCGAGTGCGCGCATCCCGCCGACGAGCACGGTCATCTCCGGAGCGGTGAGGGACAACAGTTGCGCTCGGTCGACCATCAGCTTCTCAGCAGCGAGGTCGTGGCCCTTGCCGAGATGATTGCGAAATGCGTCTGCGGTCGGTTCGAGCGGTGCGAACGAGTCGACGTCGGTCTGGTCCTGCGTCGCATCGGTGCGCCCCGGCGTGAACGGCACGGTGACGTCGTGTCCAGCGGCCCGGGCGGCAGCCTCGACAGCCGCGCAGCCACCGAGGACGATCAGGTCGGCGAGCGACACGTTCGTGCCCGAGCTCTCGAACTCGCCGCGCAGCATCTCGAGCGTGTCGAGGACGCGACGCAACTCGGGCGGATTGTTGACGTCCCAGTCGTTCTGCGGGGCGAGGCGAATGCGGGCACCGTTGGCCCCACCGCGCTTGTCGCTGTTGCGGAACGTCGCCGCCGAACCCCACGCTGTCGTCACCAGGTCCGCGGTGCTCAACCCCATCTCGAGGACTCGGGATTTGAGCGCTGCGATGTCGGCGTCGCCGATCAGGTCGTGGTCGACCGCGGGCACCGGGTCCTGCCAGATCATCTCCTCGGCGGGCACCTCTGGGCCGAGATAGCGGGAGATCGGTCCCATGTCGCGGTGGGTCAACTTGAACCACGCGCGGGCGAAGGCGTTCGCGAACTCGTCGGGATGCTCGTGGAACCGACGGGAGATCGGCTCGTAGATCGGATCCATCTTCAGCGCCATGTCGGCGGTCGACATCATCGGAGCGTGCGATCGAGACGGGTCGTGCGCATCGGGCACGGTGCCCTGCGCCTCGGGATTCGACGGGGTCCACTGCTGGGCGCCGGCCGGGCTGTGGGTCAGTTCCCAGTCGTACGCGAACAGCACGTCGAAGAAGCTGTTGTCCCACGTGGTCGGTGTCGGCGTCCACGCTCCTTCCAATCCGCTGGAGATCGTGTCGACACCGTGCCCGGTGCCGAAGCTGTTCTTCCAGCCGAGGCCGAGTTGCTCGATCGGCGCAGCTTCGGGTTCGGGACCGACGTACGTGTCGGGGTCGGCGGCGCCGTGGGCCTTGCCGAAGGTGTGCCCACCGGCGACCAGCGCGACGGTCTCTTCGTCGTTCATGGCCATGCGGGCGAACGTCTCGCGGATGTCGCGTGCCGACGCCAGCGGATCCGGGTTGCCGTTCGGCCCCTCCGGGTTGACGTAGATCAGCCCCATCTGCACGGCACCGAGTGGATTGTCGAGCTGGCGGTCGCCGGTGTACCGCTCGTCGCCGAGCCAGGTCGTCTCCGGACCCCAGTAGATGTCCTCCTCGGGTTCCCAGATGTCTTCGCGACCGCCGGCGAAACCGAACGTGGGCAAGCCCATCGACTCGAGAGCGACGTTGCCGGTGAGCACCAGCAGGTCGGCCCACGACAGCTTGCGCCCGTACTTGCGCTTGATCGGGCGGAGGAGGGCCCGGGCCTTGTCGAGGCTGACGTTGTCGGGCCAACTGTTGAGCGGAGCGAACCTCTGCGAGCCGCTGGACGCGCCGCCGCGCCCGTCCTCGATCCGGTACGTGCCCGCGCTGTGCCACGCCATGCGGATGAAGAACGGGCCGTAGTGGCCGTAGTCGGCAGGCCACCAGTCCTTCGAGTCGGTCATCAGCGCGGTGAGGTCCGCCTTCACCGCAGCGAGGTCGAGCGAGGTGAACTCCGCGGCGTAGTCGAAGTCCTCGCCCATCGGATCGACGAGTGAGGAGTTCTGGCTGAGCATCTTCAGGCTCAGCTGGTTCGGCCACCAGTGCTGATTCGCGGTGCTGCCGACGGCGGTGTGTGCGGCATGGCCACCGTGCATGACCGGGCAGGTCTGCTCGTTGTCGTTGACTTCTGCGAGCTCGGTCTCTTCGGGCATGGGGGCTCCTTGTCGTGGCGGTACTCCCACCAGAACACATCGAGTGGGCCTGGTCAAGGTGGGCGTTCGTGGGGCGAGCCCCCCGTGGCGAGTCGTGGTGTCAAGCGACCGATCTGCCGACGCTGAAGCTCACCGTGGCGCCGCCATCGGCGGTCTCGCCGGCCGACGCCGAACCGCCGTGTTGTTCTGCGATCTGTCTGACGATCGCGAGCCCGAGACCGGACCCCGGCTGGGACCGGGCGACGTCGGAGCGGTAGAAGCGGTCGAACACCCGCTCACGTTCGTCGGCGGGGATGCCGGGACCGTGGTCGGTGACCGTCACCCGGCGGTCGCGGAGTTCCACGGTGATCGGGGTGGTCTCGGCGCTGAACTTGTGGGCGTTGCCGAGCAGGTTGGTCACGGCGCGTTCGAGCAGTGCAGGGTCGCCGCGCATCGGCGTCGGTTCGCTGGCGACGGACACCTCGCGGCCAGTTCGGCGGACGAAGCGGTCGACCGCACCATCGACGACGTCGGCGAGGTCCACGTCGACGTCCGCGTGGGGCCCGGCGCTCGCATCGGTCGCCAGTTGGATCAGCTCGTCGAACAGTTGGCTCAGTTCCTGGACCTCGGCGTCGAGCCCGCCGAGCAGCGCGTCGAGTTCGTCCTCTGGCAGATTGCGTGCCCGATCGAGCAGCTCGATGTTGGCCCGAAGGCTCGTCAGCGGGGTGCGCAGCTCATGGGCCGCGTCCTGGACCAGTCGCTGTTGTTGCTCGCGGCTCAGGGCCAACGCCCCGAGCATGCTGTCGAAACTGTTGGCGAGGCGACCGACCTCGTCGTTGCGGTCGAGTCGCAGCGGAGTGAGGTCGCTGGTTGCCGCCACCCGTTCGGTCGCTCGAGTGAGATCCTCGAGCGGTTGCGTCGTGCGACGCATCAGCAGCCAGCCGAGCAACGCGGCCAGCACAGCGAGCGCGACACCGAACACGAGGAGCTGCGTGCGCAACCCGGCGAGAACGTCCTCGGTGCCACTCGTGGCACGTGCGACCTGTACGGCACCGCCTTTGCGGTCGTGCTGCGTGATCATCCGGTACGGCGCCCCGTCGAGTGCGATGTCACGCGTGATCGATGTGGCCCCGTCGGCCACCGCGATGTCGGCCTCGGTCACCGGGAGTGCCTCCGCGCTGGACGCCGTGATCGCGCCGTTGCGATCGAGGGTCTGTGACAAGGCGTCGGGATCATCGGTGAGGCGTGGCGTCGTGTCGCCGCCCGATCCGTCGCCGTTGCCGTTGTTGCTGTTCGCGTTGTTGTTGCCGTTGTCGTTGCCCGGCGAATTCTGCGGCTGTTGGCGTTGCCCTCCGACGAGTTCGTCGGCTCGTTGATCGAGGAATCGGTCGGTTTCCTGGACGAGTTCACGTCGGGTCGAGTCGTACGCGAAGAACGAGGCGATGGCGATGCCCGCGATCACCAGCGTGGAGACGATCACGACGACGCGGGTGCGCAGCGTCACGAGGAGGGGTCCTCGGGCGCACGCAGGACGTACCCGACGCCATGCACGGTCTGGAGCAGTCGGGGTTCACCGCCGGACTCGAGCTTGCGACGGACGTAGCGGGTGTGGACGTCGAGCGACTTCGACGATGTCTCGAAGTCGTAGCCCCAGATCTCGGTGTACATCGTGGACCGGTCGAGCACTTTGCCAGGGTGTCGCATGAGCAGTTCGAGGATCTGGAACTCGGTGCGCGTGAGTTCGACCACGCGGTCGCCGCGGCGCACCTGTCGACCGTCGGCATCGAGCACGAGGTCCTCGAACACGAGCGGACCGTCGACCGCCTGATCGGTGCGGCGCAGCAGCGCCCGGAGGCGGGCGAGGAGTTCGTCGAGCGCGAACGGTTTGGGGAGGTAGTCGTCCGCGCCGGCGTCGAGCCCGGCGACCCGATCGTGCACCTCGTCGCGGGCGGTGAGCATCAGCACTGGGGTGCGGTCACCGCGTGCCCGCAGACGTCGGCACGCGCTGAGCCCGTCGACGAGGGGCATCATCACGTCGAGGATGACGGCGTCGGGCTGGTGGACGTCGATCGCCTCGAGGGCAGCGGCACCGTCGTTGACGCTGTGGACGCCGTAGCCCTCGAACCGCAGGATGCGCTCGAGCGCCTCGCGAACCTGGCGGTCGTCCTCGGCGATCAGAATCGTCGCGTTCGCCATGCCCGACATCCTTACCGGTCTCGACCCCGGCGCGTCGTGTCTGCTCGTCCGTCACGGGCAGCGCGTCGACGGTCGGGGTCGTCGCCTCGCTCCGCTCGTTCCATCTCGATGTCGCGACCAGGGCCGGTGTCCGAGTCGGGAATCTCGACGTCGACCTCGACCTCGGGGTCGTCGGCGGCCGAGCCGGCCCCGTCACCCACCGTGGTCGCGGCGACGTCGGTGACCGTCGGCATGGCGTCGAGGAGGAAGACATTGTCAGGGAGTCCGTCGACGTCGGTGTTCGCCGCGATCACGTCCGCCAGGGTCATCCGGTAGTCGATCCCGTACTCCTCGGCGATTGCGTCGAGCGCCGGGTCGTTGGCGTAGAAGAACCGGTCGCCATCGCGGAGCGCCGTGAACTGACGGGTCCACATCGCCAACTGCAGCTCTCCGAACTCGGTGCCGTCGACGTGGGGTTCGGACACCATGCCCGTGAACGCATCGACCGTGGCGACATCACCGAAGACGGCGCGGAGCCGTGCGGCGGTCGTGGTCCGTCGCTCCGCGTGCACGGTCAGCGTGTCGGCCGCGTCGCTCCCTGGCTGCAAGGCGTTGCCGTCGACGTCGGCGAGCGACACGAAGTCGAGGATCTCGGGATCGTCGATCGTGAGGCCGTCGGGGAGTTCGTCGGTCGCTTCGCCGGTCAGTTCGGCGAAGGAACCGACCGGTGCCAGCCCAGAGGCGACTCGCAGCTCGTTGTACGTCGGCATGCCGTGGTCGTACCCGCGCATCACGTCCAGGGCGCCGAGGTCGTTGACCGCGCTGAAGCATCCCGCGATCGCTGGTCCGTCGAGACACGACATCGGATCCTCGACGTCGGGGCCCGGAATCTGGAACAGCACACTGCGCAGTTGGTTGTCGATCTGTTCGTCGTTGGCGTACTCCGCTTCGGACGCCAGCCCGGTCAGCAGGTTGCCGAGGCCGATCTGGGTGAGCAGGCCGGGGTTGCCGAACGCGATGGCGAGCGGCACGGCGACCTCGACGGTGTCGTCGTCGACGGCGACCTCGACGCCACCGGCCTCGAGCGCGTCGATCTGGTCGTCGGTGATCTCCACACGATCGATCTCCGCTTCGAACTCACCGTGGATCTGTGAATGGGCCCGGTAGCCGACGGTCGCGAACTCGTTGGTGATGCTCGGGTCGACGGTGGAGTCGAACCCCGTGTACTCCGGCAGGTCGACGCCGAGGCTCGGAAGGAACTCGGTGTAGGTGATGTACTGCTGGAGTCCGCCGATGACGCGACGGGCGATCTGGAACTTGGTCTCCTCGTCGAGGGTGTCCGGGAGCGCCTCGACGATCCGGTTGTGCTCGCGCAGGAACAGCGTCTGCACCGCGGTGAGGCCGATGTTCTCGTTCGCTCGGACGTCACCGGCGACGACGGCGGCAGTGGGATCGCCGAACAGCTGACCCATCAGGTCGACAGGGGGTACGTCGACGCCCGGGCGGCTCGTCGCGGTCGGCAGATACCCGTCGTCGTTCAGCAGCGTGGCGCTGTTGTTGGTCGGGTCGCCGTCGACGGTGCCAGCGCGCAACCAGTCGAGCCGCTCGTCGGATCCGCCGTAGACCGCCCAGCCGTCGATGTAGCTGCTCAGGGTGTTGATCTGCTCGCGCGGGGTGTCGTCGCCGGTGCCGTCTGCCGCCGCCGAGCGTGTCATCGCGATGCCGCCCAGGTCGTTGGTGAACGACTCGAGGGGGTCATCGGCGCTGAACGGGACCTGGAGCTTCTCGTCGCCCGATTCGCGCAACCCGATGGTGTGGTCGATGAACTGACCCCACACGAATCCCCAGTGCGTCACACCGGCCTCGGAGAACACGTTCTGGTTGGAGTCGTTGAAGATGCGGTTGGACAGGTAGCGGGCATCGGGCCCGTCGACCATCGCGGCGATGCCGTCGGCGTAGTTGGCCGGTGCGTCGCGGGGAGAGACGGTGCCCGCCTGTCCGATGGTCGGGTCGTCGAGATGGTTGCCCGATCCGTCGAGCGACCTGGCGTCGGCGAGCAGCGTCGCGAGGTCGACGTCGTCCACCGCTCCGGCGGCGGCTTCGCCGGCACCGTCGTCGACTCCGCTCGCCGGATCGCTGCTGACCGCAGCGGTGCACCCGACCCCGGCGAGGAGGACGGGCAGGGCGAGCGCGAGTGCCCGACGGCTGGATCTGGTGGCTGTGGGGCCGGTGGTCGGCTCGAGGCGGTGGGCGACGGGATCGTCAGACATGGTGGGCGTCCTTGCTGGTGCCAGGGGGAGAGTGAGGGGCGAGCGGTGATGCGGGTGGGTTGGGCCCGGGGGCGGTCGGTCGAGCAGACCGCCCCCGGGCGTGGATGGTGATGTCGGGACTGCGGGCTGGTCAGCTGCCGCGGGTCGCCTCGACCTTCTCGGCAGCGCTGGTCTCGGCATCGGCAAGACGCTCGTCGGCCTCGGCCTGGGTGATCTCGCCCTCGGCGACTTCCTCGGCGAGGTGCTCGGCGCGCTCGGCGACGATGGCATCGACCACGTCGTCGACCGCGACGCCCTGGTCGGCGGCGATCTCGGCGAGGCTCGCCCCGCCCTCGCGGGCGTCGTGCAATTCGTCGGTCGTCAGGCCGAGCACCTCGGCCAACGCTTCGGAATCGCCACATCCGCCGCGCCGACCTCGGCGCTCGCCGTCCTGGTCGTCGGCCGCCTCATCGGCGGGGACCTCGGTGTCGTCGTCGACCTGGGCGATCAGCCCGTTGGGTGTTGCCGTCGTGTCGTCCGTGTCCGGCGCAGTGTCCGTCGGGACGGTCGGGTCGGTGGTGTCGTAGGCGTTGGCAACGAGGCTGCCGGCGCCGATGACTCCTCCGCCGACGATCACGGCTGAGAGCAGTGCGGTGGTGAACTTGTTCGTCATGGTGATGGTTCCTTGCTGGTTGAGGTTGGTGGTGTGCCATCACGGGTGGGGTCAGACCCCAGATGTGATGGTCGGCGGTCTCGTTGCCGACGCAGACCACGATCTCGATCGGGGGTAAGCGCGTGGCGGGGCGAAGGCGAAGGAACTTCGAAAGATCCGCCCGGGGGATGCGGTCACCACGTGGCGCAGCCCGCTCCGGCCCGCTCGGCTGAGCCGCGGGTCGGTCGCTAGGTTGACGATCGGTCGGTCGCCGTGCGGAGGTACCGCACACCGGACCGACACGCAGAGGGGTGCGTACGTGGTGAAGCTGTCTTTTCCTGCTCGACTCGGAGCGTTGGCCGCCGACCAGCCGGATGCGCTCGCCGTCACGTGCGCGGGAGTGTCGCTGACCAGGTCGGAACTCGAACAGCGCGCCAACCGCCTGGCTCGCGAGCTCGCGTCTCATGGGGTCGGCGAAGCCGACTTCGTGACGGTGGCGGTGCCGAACTCCGTCGACTGGTTCGTGTCGTACCTGGCCACCTGGAAGCTCGGAGCGACGCCCCAACCGGTGTCGGCCAAGCTGCCCGCCCGCGAGCTGGCCGCAATCGTCGAACTCGCGGGCTCGAAGGTCGTCATCGGGGCTCCTGAGTCCGCGGTTGCCGAGTTGCCCGACGCGATCGTCCACCTCCCGCTGGGACACGAGCCCGCCGCCGAGTTCTCCGCCGATCCGTTGCCCGACATCGTGTCGCCGGCGTGGAAGGCGCCGACGTCAGGCGGGTCGACCGGGCGTCCGAAGCTGATCGTCTCGGGTGACCCAGCGGTGTTCGACACCGAGGCCCCGCCGGCGCTCGGCACGCGAGACGACGGGTGCATGCTCGTGCCCGGGCCGCTCTACCACAACGGCCCCGCCGTCTGGAGCTGTCAGGCGTTGCTGCGCGGGAACCATGTCGTGCTCCTCGAACGCTTCGACGCCGAGGAGGTGCTGGCATCGATCGAACGGCACCGGGTCGACGTCGTCTATCTCGTTCCGACGATGATGAAGCGCATCCTGCGCCTGGACGACGACGTGCGATTGGGACACGACCTGTCGTCGTTGCGCATCGTCTGGCACCTCGCGGAGCCGTGCCCGGCATGGCTGAAGGAAGCATGGATCGACTGGCTCGGCCCGGAACGCATCTTCGAGCTCTACGCGGGGACCGAGGCGCAGGCGGTCTGCATCATCACCGGAACCGAATGGCTCGCGCATCGCGGGTCGGTCGGCCGGGTGAGTTCGGGCGAGATGAAGGTGTGCGATGCCGACGGCAACGAGCTGCCGGTCGGCGAAGAGGGCGAGGTCTGGATGAGATCCGCCCGCGAGACACCGACGTATCGCTACGTCGGCGCCGAGGCCAAGGCGCTCGACGGTGGCTGGGAATCACTCGGTGACATGGGGTGGTTCGATGCCGACGGCTACCTGTACCTCGGTGATCGCGTGCAGGACATGATCCTGTCCGGGGGTGCGAACATCTATCCCGCAGAGATCGAAGCGGCGCTCAACGAACATCCCTTGGTCGAGTCGTGCGCCGTCATCGGGCTGCCCGACGAGGACCGCGGCAGCGTGGTGCACGCGATCGTCCAGGCCGACGAGTCCGCCATTCCGGCCACCGAGCTGTTGGTGTTCCTCGCCGAGCGGCTCACCAAGTACAAGCTGCCGCGCACGGTCGAGTACACGACCGAACCGATGCGCGACGACGCCGGCAAAGTCCGCCGCGGCGCCCTCCAAGCCGACCGCGTCACCCCCACCTGACCACCAACCCCAGCGTTACATCAGGGGTCAGACCCCATTTGTAACGCGTCAGAAGAACTGGTCGATGAGGATCGGGTTGCCGTCGGGGTCGATCAGCGTGATCGATCCGGGACCGGTCGAGCCCGGTTCGATGGCGGAGTCGACGGAGAGGCCGGCGGCCTCGAGCGACTGCACGACATCGCGGACGTCGGTGAACGACTCGATCTGCTCCATGCGCGGCGTCAGTCCGGGGTTGAACGTCAGCATGTTCCTGTCGAACATCCCGTGGAACAACCCCAGCGTGGTCTCGCCGTTCTTGAGGATCACCCAACCCGAGTCGGCGTCGCCGCCGGTCTCGACGAATCCGAGCTTGGCGTAGAACGCCCGCGACGCGTCCATGTCGGCAACGGACAGCGACAGCGAGAAGACACCGAGCTCCAACGTGCCGGGCAACGACGCGTCGGCGGCGGGAACAGTCGGCAGACCGCCGAGGGGTGATTCGGCGGATTCGTCGCTCATCGGGCGGACCGTAGCGTTCCGCGGCTGCCCGGACAAGGGCTGCGGCGCGGGCGATGACTACGGTCGGATCCACCCATCGACGGAAAGGCTCGACATGAAGATCTCCACGACCATCGGCTTCAACGGTGACCCGAAGCAACTCGCCAAGCAGGCCCGCGATCTCGAGTCGGCGGGCGTCGACCTCGTGTGGGGAGCCGAGATCTACGGGTACGACCTGATCTCGACGCTCGCCTATGTCGCGGCCCAGACCTCGAAGATCCAGTTGATGACCGGGATCATCCCCCTCTACTCGCGCAGCCCGGCGCTGATCGCCCAGACGGCGGCCACGCTCGACGCGCTGTCGGAGGGCCGGTTCGTGCTCGGGCTCGGCACGTCGGGTCCGCAGGTGATCGAGGGATGGCACGGTGTCCCGTTCGAGAAGCCGATCGGGCGCACGCGCGACACGATCGAGATCTGCCGCAAGGTGTGGAGTGGCGAGAAGGTCGAACACGACGGCGCCACGTACCAGCTGCCGCTCGCGGAGGGCGGCACCGGTCTCGGCAAGCCGATCAAGTTCATGAACCGCCCCCCGGCGAAGGACATCCCGATTTCGCTGGCGACGATCGGCCCGAAGAACGTCGAGCTCACCGCCGAGATCGCCGACATCTGGCAGACGATCCATTTCGTGCCCGACCGTTTCGAGCAGGTGTGGGGCGACTCGCTCGCCGCCGGCACCGCCAAGCGTGACCCGAACAAAGCCCCGCTGGAGATCATCGCCGGTGGCACCGTGGCTCTCGGTTCCGGACCGCACATCGAGGAGGCCCGGGAGGCCGCTCGTGGGCTCATCGGCTTCTACGTCGGTGGCATGGGCGCCAAGTCGAAGAACTTCTACAACGACCTCTTCAAGCGGTACGGCTGGGAGCAGGAGGCCGAGGAGATCCAGGACCTGTTCCTCTCCGGCAAGCGTGGTGAGGCAATCGCCGCGGTTCCCGATGAGTATCTCGACCTGTCGCAGCTGATCGGCGACGAGGGATTCGTCCGTGAGCGCCTGCAGGTGTTCAAGGACGTCGGGGTCACCTACCTCAACGTCAACACCCACGGCCCCGATCAGCTCGGCACCCTCGAGAAGATCAAGGCCTGGTCGGAGTAGCGGTTCGAGCAAGGGCCGCCCCGTGTCGTACGCAGGACCAGGGTGCGGGCGCCGTCGGGGCCCGTCGCCATGTGTGTGACGCGCTCAGGATCGGAGCCCTGACCGACGTGATCGTTCCGGAGCCCGTCACGCCGGCCACCGGGTCGAGAACGCGTGTGCCGGGCGACGTGCTCGTCCACTTGAGATCGGCTCGCGATCACCTCGATCGGCACTTCACCGAGCCGACCGACCTGGCCGCAGCCGCCGCGATTGCCGGGCTGTCGAAGTTCCACTTTCATCGGCTCTTCTCGGCCACCTATGGCGTCACGCCCGCCGACTATCTCACCCGTCGCCGGATCGAACGAGCCCACGACCTGCTGCGTGCCACCAATCTGACGGTCACCGAGGTGTGTTTCGCTGTGGGCTACTCGAGCCTGGGGTCGTTCAGTTCCCGATTCAAGGCGCTCGTCGGTGAGACACCAAGTGCCGTGCAACGCGCCCATGCCGCCTCTGGTGCGCCGCGCGTACCGGGTTGCTTCGTGTTCATGCGCGGGCTCGCACATCGACGCCCACCGGCAGGTGGCGCCGGCGAGGGCGAGACGGGTCGGACGGATTCCGCAAGCGAGGAGAAGCGTCGCTGACAGCCCGTCCGTATGGTCGAGCGCATGATCTCCAATGTGTTCCTCACCGCCGTCTGGGTCAAAGACATCGAAGCGTCGAAGGCCTTCTACATCGACAAGCTCGGCTTCGAAGCACGAGACGACGTCTCCGTCGGCGACGACTTCCGATGGTGCACCGTCGGCCATCCGTCCCAACCCGAGCTGGAGATTCACCTCACCACACCGGGTCCTCCACTGTCGGCTGACTTCACCGACTCGATCAACCGTGCCCTCGACGAGGGCGGCACATTCGCCGTCGGGCTCAGCGTCACCGATTGCGCAGCCACGGTCGCCGAACTCGAAGCCAAGGGTGTCACCATCCTCAACCCGCCCGAGGAGCGCCCCTATGGCACCGAGGCTCTGATCCGGGACAACTCGGGCAACTGGATCGTGCTCGTCGAACACCACGAGTGGACCCCGGAGCAGATCGCCGACATGGTCACCGGCGACACCACCAGCCTCGATCCCACACCCCACGGCTCCTGAGGGCGCGCGGTCTCGGGACGGGCATGGTCGACGGGATGGCGGCGAGTTGCGAGCACCTCGAGGCCGCGCACCCATGAACCAGCGAACCGCGTGACCGGTCCTGCCCCGGCGCGTTGACGTCGGGGCCCGAAACTCGGCGGCCGAAGCAGGACACCCGAACGGCTCGATCCGGGACTTCCTCCTCTACTGAAGCCGCGCGCCTTGGCACACGATGGAGGTGTTCGCCGGATCCGGCGAACACTGCGACATCAAAGGAGTCGTCATGTTCAAGAGACCGTTCGGGTTGCTCGGTGTGTTCCTGATCATCGTGGGTGTCGGGTATTTCGTCGGTGCAGGAGTGGCCTACACCAAGGTGCAGGGCGGGTACGGCTCACTCCAGGCATTCAGTGCCGCGCAAGATGTCGAACTGACCTACGACGACGACGGTCGACTCGTCGACCGGGGCACGGTCGAAGGGGCCGAGGCGATCATGTCGCTGCTGACCGATGACTGGGACTTCCCCGTCGTCGACGGTGACCTCGATCCGAACGACCCGCTGGTCAACACTGCCTCGGAGTACATGTTCCAGATGGCGACGATCTCGTACCACACGTTGCACGGCACCCAGGTCGTCACCCTGGCCGAGGCCGACCTCTCCGGCGATGACGGCGTGGTGGCGACCGAGTTCGTGTGCAACGACGAGACGGTCGTCGTGCCCGACCCGTTCCCGGCTGACGGTGTCACCTGCGACTTCGAGGTCGACGGCCGCTACTGGACCGGCTTCGACCGGACCGACCCCGTCCAGGCCAAGGCCCGCGACATGGCCTGGAGTGGCACGGCCCACGCACTGGTCGCCGAACTCGGGGTCGGCGCCGCGACCCACAGCACACTGCAGTTGGCCCTTGGCGTCGCTGCGCTGCTCGCCGGTCTCGGCGTGGTGTGCACGGTGATGGGCGGGGCCTTCGTCTGGGAGACGCGCCGCAGGATGGCGATCGAGGCGCCGGTGTCGGCCACTGGTGTGCCGGAGATGCCGACCGGCTGACGCACGTCCGGGCTCCACGCTGCCGCCGCCGTTCTGTTCGCACTGTGTCCCGGGTTCCGGGACGCAGTGCGAAGTGTTCAGGCGGAGGCGGTCGCGGGGGTGGCGGCGTAGAGCGTCGAGCGTTGGCGCAGCGGCCTGCCGAGCGGAGCGACGATGTCGGCGAAGTCGTCGGGTTCGAGGCCCTGGCCGTGGGTCGCTCCTGCGGCGCGTGAGATGTTCTCGTTCATCAGCGTGCCGCCGAGGTCGTTGACGCCGCTCTGCAACAGTTGGCGGACGCCGTTCACGCCGATCTTCACCCACGACGCCTGGATGTTGTCGATCTGGCCCCTGTAGGCGAGTCGGCCGACGGCGTGCATCAGCAGCGTCTCGCGGAACGTCGGGCCTCGTCGGGAGCGACGCTGCAGGTAGATCGGTGACGCCATGTGGACGAACGGCAGCGGCACGAACTCGGTGAAGCCGCCGGTGCGTTTCTGGAGGTCGCGGGTCGCGATCAGGTGGCGAGCCCAGTGGACCGGTTGTTCGACGGCACCGAACATGATCGTCACGTTCGAGCCGAGCCCGACCGAATGGGCGGTCTCGTGGGCGAACAACCACTCCTCGGTGTTGATCTTGTCGGGGCAGAGCGTCTCGCGAATCCCGTCGTCGAGGATTTCGGCAGCGGTGCCGGGCAGCGACTTGAGACCGACCGCCATCAGCCGTCGCAGGTACACGTCGAGTGGTTCGCCGAGTCGCTTGGCGCCTTCGGTGACCTCCAGTGCGGTGAAGCCGTGGATGTGCATCCCCGGTGCGGCGTCGGCGACGGAGCGACACACGTCGATGTAGTAGTCGCCGTCGAAGTCGGGGTGGATGCCGCCCTGGAGCGTCACCTCGGTGGCGCCGAGCGCCTGGGCTTCGGCGCACCGTGCGGCGATGTCGTCGAGGGTCAGCAGGTAGGGGTTGCCGCGCAGGTTGAGTGACAGCGGTCCCTTCGAGAACCCGCAGAACCTGCACTTGAACGTGCAGACGTTGGTGTAGTTGATGTTGCGGTTGTGGACCCACGTGACGGTGTCGCCGACGGTCGCCGCGCGGAGTTCGTCGGCCGCAGCGGTCACCGCTCCGACTTCGGGACCGCGCGCCTCGAACAGGGCCACGATCTCGTCGAGGCCCGGCTCCTGCCCGAGGTCGATCCCGGCGAGCACTTCGGCAACCGCGCCGCGAACGGGCCGAGGCGGAGCGGGGATCAGGGTCGGCGGTTCCTCGGACGCACCGGAGTACCAGGCGGTCGAACGCGGCCCGACGAGGATGACCTCGGCTCCATCGCCGGTGTCGCGAGTCCCCGACACCTTCTCGGGGAAGTGTGCGCCAGGGTCGTCGCGGCCGAGCAGTTCGGCGTCCGCCCGATCGAGCACGGGGAATCGCATCGCGGGGTCCAGCCACCTGTCGGGGTCGAGCGCGAACTCGGGGTAGATGGTGAGCCGTGGGGCGAGAACGTGCCCCGCCGCCTCGGTGATGTCGCGCAGCCGATCGAGGTCGGGCCACGGGCGCTCGGGATTCACGTGATCGGCGGTGACCGGAGAGACCCCGCCCCAGTCGTCGATGCCCGCGGCGAGCAGGCTGCCGAAGTCGTCGGTGAGGTTCGGTGGCGCCTGCAGATGCACGTCGATCGGCAGGATCAGCCGTGCGGCGGCGACCGACCACAACATTTCGTCGGATGGACACGCCGGTGCTCCGCGCATGCCAGACACCAGTTTCGGCAGGAAGTTCTGGACGATCACTTCCTGCACGTGGCCGTGGCGACGGTGGCTGTCGGCGATCGCCCGGAGCGCGTCGAGGCGATCCTGCCGCGACTCGCCGATGCCGACGAGGATGCCGGTCGTGAAGGGGATCGCGAGGTCGCCCGCTGCCTCGAGCGTCTCGAGGCGTCGTGCGGGCACCTTGTCCGGGGCACCCCGATGACAGTCGAGTTCGCCGTTGAGCGTCTCGAGCATCATGCCCTGGCTGGCCGACACTGGTCGGAGCGAGGCGAGTTCGTCGGCGTGGAGTGCCCCGGCGTTCGCGTGGGGGAGGAGGCCGGTCTTCTCCAGGACCGCGGCCGCGGCCGCCGCCACGTACTCGACCGTCGAGGCGTGGCCGTGCTCACGCAACCAGTCGGCGGCCTGCGGGTAGCGAAGCTCCGGTCGCTCGCCGAGGGTGAAGAGGGCCTCGTGGCACCCGGCGGCCGCTCCCGCCTTGGCGATCTCGAGCACCTGCGGGATCGACAGGTACGGCGACTCGACGCGCGCCGGCGGCTGGGCGAACGTGCAGTAGTCGCACGTGTCTCGGCACAGCTGCGTGAGCGGGATGAACACCTTCGGCGAGTACGTGACGCGAGTGCCGAAACGCTCGTCACGGACGGCTCGAGCGGCTGCCATCAGCTCGTCGAGGGAGGCGGAGAGCAGGAGCTCGTCGGTCCAGGCGTCGGTCATCGTGCGAACATAGCGCGAGTGAGTTCTGAAACGAAACTCACGCGTCCCTCGGCGTGCGACTGCTCGCGATGTCGATCGGCGGTCCTCGACGGGGGAGACTGGGGCGGTGAGTGCACCGCCGATCGAGCAACCCGACGATGGCAGCACGATCGAACGCACGCTGGCGCTCGTCGGTGATCGTTGGACGATCCTCGTGCTGCGGGCGGCGTTCCGCGGGATCAGCCGATTCGACGAGTTCTGCAACGACCTCGGTGTCGCCCGACCGATTCTGACGACGAGGCTGCGCAAGTTGGTCGATGCCGGGCTGATGGTCAAGGAGCCGTACCAGGAACGGCCGGTCCGCTACGACTACAAGCTCACTCCCGCGGGCATCGCCCTGTCACCGGCGATCGTGGCCCTCGTGCGATGGGGAGACCAGCACCTCGCCACCGAACCGCCGTCGACCAAGCTCGTGCACGGGCCGTGTGGCACCGAGCTCGAACAGGCCTTCTGGTGCCGTACGTGTTCCACGACGTTCGGACCGACCGCGATCCGTGGCGTCCCCGTCGAACACGACTGATCGACCGCTCGACCCGTATCACGCGGTCGCCGAGCGAGGCCTCGCCAACCGGAGTGTTCGCTCATCGGCCGTGGTCCGAGCTGCTGAATGCGTCGGTTGGCTTCGCGGGAATCGAACTTGGATATAACGTCGCACCGCGCCGTGAATGCGAGCGCGGCCGTCGCACCACCACCCGAGTCACCAGCGAATCAGAATCCAGGGAGCCCAAGATGAGCACGTTCTTCGAAGACATCGACACGATTCGCTACGAGGGGCCCGACTCCGAGGACCCGTTGGCGTTCCGCTGGTACGACGCCGACCGGATCGTCGCCGGCAAGACGATGCGTGATCACCTGCGGATCGGTGTCTGCTACTGGCACAGCTTCCAGTGGGCAGGGTCGGACATCTTCGGCGAGGGCACCCTCGATCGCCCCTGGCTCGATCCGGCCGCCGATCCGATGCAGGCCGCCAAGGACAAGATGGCGTCCGCCTTCGAGTTCTTCGAGAAGTTGGGCACGCCGTTCTACTCGTTCCATGACCGCGACATCGCTCCGGAAGGGGCCACGTTCAAGGAGACCTGTGCGCTGCTCGACGAGATGGTCGATCTCGCCGGCGAGCACCAGGAGCGCACCGGAGTGCAGCTGCTGTGGGGCACGGCCAACGCGTTCTCGCACCGCCGCTACATGTCGGGCGCTGCCACGAACCCCGACCCCGAACTCTTCGCCTACGCCGCAGCGCAGGTGTGCCACGCGCTGGAGGCCACGAACCGCCTCGGCGGCGCCAACTACGTGCTGTGGGGCGGGCGCGAGGGCTACGAGTCGCTGCTCAACACCGACATGGGTCACGAACTCGACCAGCTCGGCCGATTCCTGACGCTCGTCGTCGAGCACAAGCACAAGATCGGCTTCGAGGGCACCCTGCTCATCGAGCCCAAGCCCCAGGAACCGACCAAGCACCAGTACGACTACGACGTCGCAACCGTCTACGGCTTCCTGCAGCGGTACGGGCTGGAGAACGAGTTCAAGGTCAACATCGAGGTCAACCACGCCACGCTGTCGGGGCACGACTTCCAGCACGAGGTCGTCACCGCCGTCAACAACGGGCTGTTCGGCTCGATCGACGCCAACGCCGGCGACGACCGGTTGGGTTGGGACCTCGACCGCTTCCCGGTGTCGGTCGAGCAGATGACGCTCGGGATGTACGAGATTCTCAAGGGCGGCGGCTTCACCACCGGCGGATTGATGTTCGACACCAAGCTGCGCCGCCAGTCGATCGATCGCGCCGACCTGTTCCACGGTCACATCGCGGGCATCGACGTGATGGCTCGGTCGCTGCTCGTCGCCGCGAAGCTGCTCGAGGACCGCGCGCTGCAGGGCCCGTTGGAGGCCCGATACGCCGGGTGGAACGAGGAGCTCGGCCAGCGGATCCTGAGCGGCGACGAGAGTCTCGAGTCGCTGCGCGACCGCCAGTTCGGCGCACCCGAGCCGCAACCGGTCTCGGGACGCCAAGAGGTGCTCGAACGCATCGTCAACCAGCACATCGAACGAACCGCCTGACGTTCGAAGGACGTGCGGGCGATGGCGTCGGAGGTGTTCACGTTCTCGGCATCGGTGTGGGAGCACCAGGGATCGGCGTCGTGGTTCTTCATCAGCCTTCCCGAGGAGATCGCCGACGACATCGAGCAGCAGTACGGGCATCGAGCTGCTGGCTTCGGGTCGGTGCGGGTGGAGGTCACGGTCGGCGACACGACGTGGCAGACGTCGCTGTTTCCCGATGACAAGCGCGGCACCTACGTCCTGCCCGTGAAGAAGGCCATCCGGCGGGCCGAAGGACTCGACGAGGGCACCGTCGCCGAATTCCGGTTGCGGGTGATCATCGACGACCAGACATCGGGCCGGTGATGGCGGTTGACGACCGGCAGTGACGATGACGTCGCCGAGATGTTGGAGATCTTGGCGCCCGACAACTGAACGGGGAACGAGCGGGCGGTGCTGTGGTGGCGTTCGGAAATGGAATCACCGCGGCTGGTGTTGCACCCGGGGTCAGACCCAGAACGCACCACGACGAACGAGGACGGACCATGAGCGATCAGAAGATGAACGAGACCGAGCGCCAGGAGTTCCTGGCGGGCCTGCACGTCGGGGTGTTCGCCGTCGAGCGCGCCGACGGGCCGCCGCTGACCCTGCCGGTCTGGTACTCCTACGAACCGGGCGGCGACATCGAGATCCTGACGAGCGCCTCGTCGCTCAAAGGGCGCCTGACCGCCGCCGCTGGCCGTGCGTCACTGGTCGCCCAGCAGGAAGAACTGCCGTACAAGTACGTGTCGGTCGAGGGTCCGGTCGTCATCGACGAACTGGGGGCGGACAGCCATGACGCCGTCGAACCCATGGCCATCCGCTACCTCGGTGAGGAGATGGGCAAGGGGTACGCCGCCGCCAGCACTGCGACCGACGAGATCCGCATCCGCATCCAGCCCACGCGCTGGTTCTCCGTCGACTACGGGAAGTCGACGAGCTGACCGACGCATCGGTTCCGCCTCGGTCGCTCGCAGCCCGAGTTCCCTCGGGTGAGGTGGGGCACGGGTGCAGCGACGCCTCGGCGCGGACTGCAAGGATGGATCCATGAGCGACACGCCCACCCGCCTCGAAGTCGACCGTGCCATCGCCGCCGAGCCGGGGGTGATCTTCGATCTCCTGCGCAGCCCGGAGGGCCATGTGCAGATCGATGCCTCCGGGATGTTGATGTCGGCCGAGGGCGACGCCGCGACCGCCGTCGGCGACCGATTCGTCGTCCACATGGACCGCGACTCGCTGCGTGACTTCGATCTGGGCGAGTACGACGTGACCGTCGTGATCACTGCGTTCGAACCCGGCCGGGAGATCGCCTGGACGATCGACGGACAGATCCAGCCGCCCATCGGTCACGTCTACGGCTACCGGCTCGACGAGATCGATGGCGGCACCAAGGTGACCTCGTACTACGACTGGTCCGACATCCACGAGGCCTACGCCGAGATGGCCGCGAACATCTTCCCGGTCATCTCCGAGACGAACCTGTTGGGCACGCTCGGCATCCTCGCCCGGACCGTCGCTCCCGGAAAGTCCCGCCCAGACGCCTGACCTCAAGCGCCGGGTTCTGAGGCCCCTGCCGACTCGGTGTGTCAGAGTTGCGCTGTGAGTGCTTGTTGTTCCCCGTCTCGTGAACCCGACCCGGGCGAGCGTGCCGACGCGTCCGATGAACCCGTTCGCGCAGCGTCGGATCAACCGCTCGACATCGAGCTGATCACGCTGCCGGGCGGCGACTTCTCGATGGGAGGACCCGCCGGTGACGGCTACCCGTCCGACGGCGAGGGGCCGGTACACACCGTGCGGCTGTCCACCTTCGAGATCGCACCGACCACCGTGACGAACGGCGACTTCGCCGCCTTCTGCGACGACACGGGCCACGTGACGCTCGCCGAGTCGGACACCTGGTCCTTCGTGTTCGGCGGCCTGCTACCCGACGACTTCCCGCCGACCCGGGGCGTCCAGGCGGCGCCGTGGTGGCGGCAGGTCGAAGGTGCCGACTGGCGGCACCCGGAAGGCCCACACTCCTCGGTCGAGGACCGCCTCGACCATCCGGTCGTGCACGTCACCTGGGACGACGCCACGGCGTACTGCCGGTGGAGCGGAACCCGCCTGCCCACCGAAGCCGAGTGGGAGTACGCGGCGCGAGGTGGACTGGAACAACGCCGGTTCCCGTGGGGCGATGAACTCGAGCCGGAGGGTCAGCACCTCATGAACGTGTTCCAGGGCACGTTCCCCGCCACGAACACCGCTGCGGACGGCCACGCAGGAACCGCACCGGTGCGGTCGTACCCGGCCAACGGGTACGGCTTGTTCGAGATGACCGGCAACGTCTGGGAGTGGTGCGCCGACTGGTTCGATGCGAACACGTACCGCGCGAGTGAGCGGACCTCACCGCGCGTCGATCCCGCTGGGCCACCCGGGGGCAGCCATCGGGTGATGCGAGGCGGCTCGTACCTCTGCCACGAGTCGTACTGCACCCGCTACCGGGTCGCGGCGCGGTCGGCGAACACGCCCGACAGTTCCGCTGGCAACATCGGATTTCGCGTCACCCGGTGAGCACGCCCTCGTCGCTGGTCCACAGCAACGGGAACAGCGGATGATCCATCGGCACACCCGCTGCGAGTTCGGCGTCGAGTCCGTCGAACGGTGGTGACGTCGTCCACGAACGAGGAGCGTGCACCATGTCGTCGCCGAGGTAGCGCACCGACAACACCCGCCTGCGGTTCGGGCCCGACACGCCGCCCGCGCCGTGCACGGTCAGCATGTCGAAGAACACCGCGTCACCCGGCTCGAGTTCCCAGCCGATCACCGGCCATCGATCGGGGTCGACCGCGAAGTCGGGCATCTCGGCGAGCGAACCCTCGGGGAACCACTTCGCCTGCTCGTCGAGGAAGGTGCGTGGCATGTACCACGGCCCGCGATGGCTGCCTGCGATGAACTCCAGCGAGGCCGATCGCTCGACCGGGTCGACGGGAAACCACATCGACGCGTTCTGCGTGCCGTCGACGTTGTAGTACGGCTGATCCTGGTGCCAGGGAGTGCGTTGCCGGGTGCCTGGCTCCTTGACCAACACGTGGTCGTGGTACAGCCGCACCGACGATGACCCGCTCAGGGCCGCGGCGATCTCGGCACCCGGCGACTCCCGGATGAACCGCTCCATCGCGTCGAGCCGACTCCAGTTGCAGAAGTCCTCGATGAAGGCGCCGTCGTCGCCGGCGCTCGCTCGTTTCGCCCGCGGCGACAGATCAGCCAGATTCGCGTCGATCGCCTGCCTCGCCAACTCCACGTGTTCGGGGCTGAACGCCTGACGGACGCAGACGGCTCCGTCACGCCCCCAATCACCCTCGATGACCCAGTTGCTCGGGGTGAACCCGTCGGCTGATGGCACGGCACCATTGAAACCGGTCGGCAACTACATTCCGGAGATGAGCGCAATCAGCCGGGACCAGGTCGCCGATGCATGTCGTTACTTCGATCGGTGGGTCGCCTTCCGGTGTGCATCGAGTCGTGTGCCCGGAGCACAGACGGCGGTGCTGTTCGACGACGAGGTCGTCCTGGCGGGCGCGTACGGTGTCTCCGACATCGACGCGGGTGACGCCATGACCGCTCGGCACTTGTTTCGCATCGCTTCGCACTCCAAGACGTTCACTGCGACGGCGATCATGCAGCTGTGCGAGCAGGGAGCGCTCCGTCTGGACGACACGGTCGGGCAGCGGCTCCCCGAACTCGAGGCGTCGCCGATCGCGGCGGTGACGATCCGTGAGCTGTTGTCGCATGGTGGCGGCATCGTGCGCGACGGCTGGGACGGCGACTTCTGGCAGCTCTCACGGTCGTTCCCCGACCGGGAGGAGCTCCTCCGTGTGGCCGCGGACACCTCCGATGTGCTCCCACGCAACGAGCGGTTGAAGTACTCCAACGTCGGCTACTCGTTGCTCGGACTCATGATCGAGGCGGTCAGCGGGCAGTCCTACGGTGCGTACGTCACCGAGCACATCGTCGACCGGCTCGGCCTCACCGACATCGGCCCCGAGTACGTCGAGCAACGGGCGGGGGAATACGCGGGCGGCCACACCGCACTGTCGTACGCCGACGCCCGTCGCCCGATCGACCACATCGACACACACGCGATGGCGGCGGCAACCGGTTTCTACGCCACGGCAACCGACCTGGTTCGGTACATGTCGGCGCACTTCGTCGGCGACGAACGGCTGCTGACCGAGGCGTCGAAGCGACAGATGCAGCGGGTCGAGTGGAACGTGGAGGGCGTCGATGGTTCCTACGGCCTCGGCTTCGCGATCGACACGATCGGCAAGCGCCGCGTGTTCGGACACGGCGGCGGCTACCCGGGACACATCACCCGCACGTTCTTCGATCCCGTCGATCGGCTCGCTGTCTCCGCGCTCACCAACGCGATCGACGGCCCGGCGCTCGGGTGGGCGACCGCAGCGTTCAAGCTCATCGATCTCGCGGGACGCGGCGATGCGGGCGACGCCGAACCCGATGCCTCGATTGCCCACGACCGGTTCTGCGGCCGGTTCTCCACGTTGTGGGGTGTCTACGACGTCGTGTCCCTCGGCGGCCGGCTGTATCAGCTCGACCCGTCGCAACTCGACCCGACCGCAGCGGTCACCGAGCTCTCGGTCATCGACGACCACACGCTGCGCATCGAACGGTCCGGCGGGTATGGCTCACCGGGGGAGCGGTTGTCCTACACGTTCACCGCCGACGGCACGGTCGAGTCCGTGCGCGGCGGGAGCGGAAACCTCGCGGCGCCGATCGACACGTTCCGACGTGCCGTCGACGCGACCGACCGGGTCTCGCTCGGTCACCCCGTCTGGCCCTGAGGCCGCCCAGGGTCTGCCGTTCAGTCGGCGGTGGCGAGGTGGTGGCGCATGGCCGCGAGCCAGGCGTCGGGACAGTCTTCTTGGGGGCAGTGCGCAGCGCCCTCGATGACCACCAGTTCGGCGCCGGCGATCGCGCTCGCCATGGCGACGGACGGTTCGCGAAACGGCAGGTCCAGCTCACCGACCAGCACCGTGGTCGGGCACGCGATCTCGCCGAGCCGGGGAAGCAACGACGCGAACCCACGCAATTCGCCGGCGAGCGCGCCGAACGCCTCGACGTCCATCTTGAGCAGCTTCGAGCGGTTCCGAGCCGCGATGCGGGCCCGGCTGCTGTCCGGCGGATCCTGGGCGCCGGTCAGCGCATCCATGGCATCGGCGACTGCACCCATGCCGTCGCTGCGGCCGAGCGCGACGGCGGTGTCGATCAGCTCCTCGGGAATGGACAGCGACGGTGCCGCCATCGTGTCCATCAGGATCAACGAGGCCACACGAGCCGGATGATCGAGCACGAGACGTTGCGCCACGACGCCGCCCA
Source organism: Ilumatobacteraceae bacterium (assembly GCA_049593815.1). Lineage (GTDB taxonomy): Bacteria > Actinomycetota > Acidimicrobiia > Acidimicrobiales > Ilumatobacteraceae > Sva-07. The sequence continues at coordinate 28,956 of JBAWHL010000092.1, forward strand.
TCGAGTGTCCGAGGAGATGGAATCGCTCCAGACCCAGGTGATCGAGCGTGGTGAGGGCATCGACGACGAGCTGATCGAACGTGTACGAGTCACCATGCCCGGTGTTCGTCGAGTCGTTGTGGCCGCGGTGGTCCCACGCAACGACGCGACGATCGGCAGCGAGGGGATCGATCACGTCCTCGAAGTCGATCCGCCCACCGGTGAAGCCGTGGATCAACACGAGGGGAACGCCGAGTGCGTCGTCGCCACGATCATCGACCGCCAACCTGACGGAGCCGGTGTCGACGGTGCGATCGGGTGCGGTCATGCGCCGAACCTACTCAGGTGCCGCAGAACGTCTGGAAGTCGGTGAACGTGTCGGGTGCCGGGCGGCTGTGATGCTCGAGGCCCTCGCGTTCGGTGTACGGATCGGCGAGGACCGCCATCAGCTGTTCGAAGGGCTGCAGGTCACCGGCGGTCGCAGCGGACAGCGCCGCTTCGACCAGGTGGTTGCGTGGGATGTAGATCGGATTGGCCCGATCCATTCCGTCGGCCACCGACGAGGTCACCAGTGGGAGCCATCGCGCTGCCCAGGCATCGAAGGCCGCCGGCTCGGCGAACAGCGAGCGGGCCACGGTCACGTCGCCGCGAGCAGCGGAGGACAACGACCGCAGACAGGACGTGAAGTCGACGCGCTGTTCGCCCATCAGGGTCAACAGGTCGGCGATCAGTCGCTCCGCGGCGTTCGTGCCGGTGCTGCCGTCGATCCGATCGCCGACGAGTCCGAGCTTCGTGCACATCCCGCCGAGCCAGGCTGCCTGGAACTGCTCGGGAAAACGTTGCAACGAGTGTGTCGCCAGTTCGACGGCACGATCCGCATCGTCGTCGAGAAGTGGCAGCAGCGACTCGCCGAGGCGGGCCAGGTTCCAGGTGGCGATCGCCGGCTGGTTCCCGTACGCGTAGCGCCCGCCGTGATCGATCGAGCTGAACACGGTC
>JBAWHL010000093.1:0-3377 GCA_049593815.1 Ilumatobacteraceae bacterium
CCGTCGCAGCGTCGCCACACGTCACGTTCCTCGACGGACACGAGATCGACGAGGTCAGCGACGGCGCGGATCGAGTCGTCGCCCGGCTCACTGGTCCCGGTGGGGACGGGATCGAGGTCGAGGCGTCCTGGGCAGTGGTCGCCGAAGGAGCATCGAGTGCGACGCGTCGAACGCTCGGCATCGACATGGTCGGACTGCGGATGGACGCACCGAACGTCGACTCGCTGCTCTTCGACAGCCCAGGTCTCAGTGCGCGACTGCCCGGCCGCGGGACGCAGTACTGGTTCCTCGCGCCGCACCGGGCGACGGTGGTCAGCATCGACGGGGCCGATCGATACCGCGCCCACGTCCCCATGGGGCAGCTCGACGGCGTGCCGATCGAGGAGTTCCTGACCGAGGTGGTCGGCCCGCTCACCCCGGTCGCTCGGTTTCCGTGGAGCCCGGGTCTCGCCCTCGCGACGACCTATCGATCCGGTCGGATCTTCCTCGCCGGCGACGCCGCACACATCGTCACCCCGTACGGCGGCCTCGGGATGAACACCGGCATCGAAGACGCGATGAACGTGGCGTCCAAACTCGGTGCGGTCGTCAACGGGTGGGCCGGCGAGCAGGTGTTGGACGACTACGAAGCCGAACGGCGCCCGATCGCTCGCGAGCTGTTGCGGTACCAGGGCCTCCACCTCGACGACGGCGGTGGATTCACGCTCGACACCCCGCTGCCCCTCGAGCTGCCGGACCTGCCCGACGGTCTCGAGGAGGCCGACGACGCACTTCGTGCCAGGGCCGGGTCGATTCTCGACGAGCAACGCCATCTCGAGTTCGTCAAACCAGGTCTGGAGTTCGGGATTCGGTACCCCGTCGATGGGGCGCCGGTCCCCGAACGCGGTGCTGCGGAGTGGGGGTCCTACGAGCCGGTGGTTGTCGCCGGCCAACGCGCCCCGCATGCCGAGTCGACGGACGGCGTTGCCCTGATCGACCGTCTGGGACCTCACCTGCTCGTCGTCGGTCGAGACGACATCGCCGAGGCGGTGGCGGCGGCATGTGGCGCGCTCGGTCTCCCGGTCGAGACGCTGGCGACCGATGACGAGCTGTACGAGGGCTGGACCATCGTTCGCCCCGATGGCTTCGTCCTCGCCCAGAACTCGACCGACGCGATGTCGTCGACCGACAGGGCGACGTTGCTCACCCGACTCGGAGTGCTCGCCCGATGAGCGACGAGACGTACGACGACGAACTGACGAATCGAGTTCTCGAGTCCGCAGCTCGGGTCTTTCGACGTGACGGATATGCCAAGACCAGGATGCACGACATCGCGGTGGAGGCCGGCACGTCGACCGGGGCCATCTACAACCGCTTCCGGGGCAAGTCGGAACTGTTCGCCGCGCTGCTGCGGCCGGTGTCGACCGAGGACCTCAGCGGCCTGCTCGCCGATGCTCGCACCGCCGACAAGCTCCCCGAGACCCTCGCCTCGATGAGCACCACGATGCTGCTGGGGCGTCCGGCTGAACTGCACGCGCTCACTGCGCAGGCACTGTCGGGCGCCCGGGCCGATCCGGACGCGCAACGGGTGGCGCTGGCCAGACTCGCGCAGTCGAACGAACACCACCTCGAGGCCATCACCGTCGGTCAGGATGCCGGGTTGGTTTCCGATGTCGCGGACGCGGCGTCACTGGCGGCGCTCGTGTCGCTGGCTCGCCTCGGGGCCGCCACGCTCGACGGACTCGACGCCTCGATCGACGTCGACGGGGCCATGGTGGCGCTCGGAGCGCTGCTGCGGCAGATACCGTCGGACTGATGCAGATCGAGATCACTGACGACGCCCGGGCCCTCCTGGAGCGCAAGGGCGGGACGATGTCGATCGACTTCATCCGGCCCACCGGTTGAGGCAAGGTCGCTGAGGTGTCGGTCGACACCAACGTCAAGGGAAAGAACCTCGGTGCGTATCGCAAGCTGCGCCACGAGAAGATGCAGATCCTCGTGGCACCGATGCTGATCGGCATGGCCGAATCGATGCGGATCGTCACCAAGGGGCGCCTGTCGAAGTCGCTCACCGTGGAGTTCAAGGCCTCGGGACCGCCCGATGACGCCGCAACCTGCTGCTGACCGCCTCGATCGCACATAGTGTCTGGTCATGGCTGACCTGTTGTCCCTGTCGTCCCGGGTGATCGACTCCGGGGTGGTCGACGAGCCGATCAACCGGATCACCAACGAACTCTCCGAGGTCGCGGACGGCTTGGCCATCGTCGAGAGTTTCAGCCACAGCGTCGTCATGGACAGTGGCGACGGCCTCGTGGCCTTCGACGCCTCACATGCCCGTCACGGCGCCGACGTCGTGCGTGCGATCCAGGGGTGGCGCTCCACCCCGGTTTCGCACCTCGTCTACACACACGGACACACAGACCACGTCGGCGGTGGGACCGACTTCGTGAACGCCTACGAGGAACTCTCCGTCATCGGGCATCGCAGGGTCGCGGAACGTTTCGACCGATATCGGTACACGAACGACTGGAACGTGCTGATCAATGCCCGCCAGTTCGGTGGGGTCCGCGGCGACTTCGGCATGGGCGAGGGGCGACCGGACTTCATTCCGTCGACCACGCCCGAGCCCGATCGTGTCGTCGACGACGACGACTCGATCACCGTGGGCGACCGCACGATCGAGCTGCACCACGCCCGCGGCGAGACGGACGATCACCTGTGGGGCTGGGAGCCCGAACGCAAGTGGGTGTTCACCGGCGACTTCGTCATCTGGAACTTCCCGAATGCCGGCAACCCCCAGAAGGTGCAGCGCTATCCGATCGAGTGGGCCGAGGCCCTGCGCTCGATGATCGCCCGCGAGCCGGAGTTGTTGCTCCCCGCCCATGGATTGCCGATCGAGGGGCGCGAGCGAATCGCCATGGTGCTCGGCGACATCGCCGGTGCGCTGGAACAGCTGGTGGCGGAGGTCGTCGACATGATGAACGCTGGCGAGGTGCTCGACACGATCGTGCACAGTGTCAGCGTGCCCGAGGACCTGCTGGCCAAGCCGTACCTGCGGCCGCTGTACGACGAGCCCGAGTTCGTGGTTCGCAACATCTGGCGCCAGTTCGGCGGCTGGTGGGACGGCGCCCCGAGTCGCGTGAAGCCGGCCCCCGACGCGAGCCTGGCCACGGAGCTCGCGACGCTCGCCGGGGGTGCATCGGTGTTGATCGAACGGGCGAGCGCACTGTCGGCGGTCGGCGACCACCGATTGGCCTGCCATCTCGCTGACCTGGCCGGCTGGGCTGCCCCCGACGACAGCGGTGTCCACTCGCAGCGAGCAGCGATCTACCGGGCGCGACGGTCGGCGGAGAGCTCCTTGATGGCCAAGGGCATCTTCGCCGCCGCCGCACGCGAGT
>JBAWHL010000094.1:0-2752 GCA_049593815.1 Ilumatobacteraceae bacterium
AGCGCATCCGCAACCACTCCCCCGGCCTCCTGCAGAATGAGCACGGCTCCGAGGTAGTCCCACACACCGTGGGCATCCGGGCTCATGTCTGCGAAGGCATCGAAGGCACCCGCAGCGACCGAGCAGATGTCCAGCGCGGACGCACCCATCGCGCGGAACTGCCGCCAGCCGTAGTGGTGACTCGGGAGGCCGCTCACGGCGACGATGGCGTCATCGAGCGTCACCCTGCGGGAGATGTCGATGCGACGACCGTTGGCGGTCGCTCCCCCGCCTCGAGTCGCCGCGAAGCGGTCTCCCGTGGGCAGGTTCGCCACCATCGCCACCGTCGCGTTGCCCTTGACGACGAGGCAGAGCGACGTCGCGAACCACGGCAGCCCGAGGCTCGCGTTGGTCGAACCGTCGAGTGGGTCGACCACCACGGTGCCGAGGTCGGATGGCCTGCTCCCAGGGTGCTGGAGGCCGCTCTCCTCGGACAGCACCGAGTAGCCGGCATCGAGCAGCGGACGCACGCACACGTCGTCGGCGTCGAGATCGACGAGATATTGACCGGCTCGCTGACCGGACTCGCCCCACTCCGTCGTGGAGGCCGTCACGGCCGTCGTGCGGTCGCAGATCGCGCCGAACAGTTCAAGGACCGCGTCATCGTTGGGCTCAGCCATCGCCAGGGACGGTAGTGTCCGAAGCGCATGGCAGTGATCGACGTTGCAGGTTTCGTCGCCGACGTGAAGAGTCAGGCGATCGACCACGGGTTCCACGTCCACGACGAACGGCACTTCGTCGAGACGTATTCGCTCCGTCAGTTGTGGGAGGTCGACCTCCACCCCGAAGAGGCCTGCGCCGGACCGATCGACCTCCACCTGTCGCTCGACGTCGATCCGCGGGCGATGCTCGGCTTCGAGGACGAGGTGATGAAGCTCGACGAGATCGACGACCCACCACCGACCGGATTCAACTTCCCGCTGATCTTCACCTGGACGCTCCCACCGCTTCCCGAACCGCCGGACCTCCTCGTGCTGGCCACCGATCTCGCCGGCATCGGCAGCATCGAACTGCCGGTCGAGGTCTCCGCGATCGATTCGTTCCCGAGCGTGACCGATGCGCCGGAACGCAGCCTGTCGATCACGGCGAAGATGTCCGTCGACCTCGCCGACGTCTACATGAACGTCGACGACGCCATCGAAGCCGCGCTCGACCGGTGCAAACATGTCAGTCTGTACCTGCTCGAACGAGCACCGAGTTGGCTGCTCGACGAGTTCTGAGCACCGACGTCCACACTCCAGCCAGCCGATCCAGCATCCGACCCGAGGGAGCGCCATGCGAGTCCATGAACTGATCGACATCCTGAACGACCAGCCAGCCGACGCAGAGGTCGAACTGGCCGTCATCGCCCCGGTCGAGGAGGGTTCCGACGACATCACCGTCGATCGCTACTTCGTGGACGGCGTCCTGCCCTGGGAGGACGACGAAGACGACACCGACAGCGATGGCGAACTGACGATCTGGCTCGTGGGCGGCGAAGAGCCTGACGTGAATGCGTTCCTCGACGCCATCGAGCAGCCCGACGCGTAGCGCTCGCGTCGCGTCGCTGGCCCGGAGCCGACGGCCGTCGAGACATCACCGATTTCGTCACGTGTCCGGCCGGTACTTTCGAGAGCACTAGGGTCGGCCACCCGACTCCAGGACGGCTCGAGCAAAGGACCCCGACATGAAACGAATTGCATTTGGATTGATGACTGCAGGGCTCCTCGCACTCGGCGTCGGCGTCAGCGCCAACGCGGCGGGCTCCGGCGCACCGACCGTGACCCCGAGTACGGGTGGGCCAGGATTCAGCTTCACCGTCACCGTGGACGGCTGCGAGGGCAGCGAAACGGTGCTCTTCAACTTCCCGCCGAACCCGCCCGAGCAGGGCATCGGCTGCGCCGCCGACGCGACCGGATCGACGACGACCATGGCACCGGCGTCGACTGCCGCCACCACCACCGAAGCAACGACGACGACGGTCACCGAGACGACCGTGCCCCCGTGCGACATCATCCGCGATGCCCTTCGGTACAGCGGTCCGGTCGACCCGTGCTGCGAATACGGGCCGCAGGGTCTCGTCCAGGGAGGAGGCGACGAGTCTCCCTGCGACGACCTCTCACTCCACGGCATCGTGATGCCGGCGCAGGCCACTGGTGTCGGTACGGCCTCTGCGACGTTCACCGCCCCGCAGGCCCCGGGCACCTACCAGGGCACGGTCGTCACCGGCGCCGGCACCCAGAACTTCGAGGTCACGGTCGTCGCCGCTGGGCCGCTTCCGGAGACCGGAGCGGATGACACCGGCACGATGTTCCTCATCGCCGTCCTGCTCGTCGTTGCCGGCGCTGCGTTGTTCATCGTCGCTCAGGCGCGTCGATCCGACGCTGCGATCGACTGAATGCACCGGCGTCCGCTGACGCCACAGACGAAGCGAACACCAGTGATCCCGGGCCTCGTGGCCCGGGATCACTCGTTTTCGTCATGCCACACATCCCGCCACCCGTCGGTCCAGCCCACTCGACGACCATTCCTCCCGACGACCAGTCCCGCTCCCCGTCTGCTCATCGACCACTCCCCCGCCGAGCTCCCCGAGACCCTGTCGGGACCGTCGGATTCACGTCCGGATCACACCCGGAACCGGCGATTCGCCGCGGCGCGGGACCAGCGCCAACGGACCGTTCGACCCCGGACGCGCAAACGTCCCGCCGACGCCGGCAGTGCCAGCGACGACGGG
>JBAWHL010000095.1:0-6358 GCA_049593815.1 Ilumatobacteraceae bacterium
ACGCCACCTCGAGCGTCCCCTTAAACGACTCGACCAGTCCGTGCGGCAAGCGGCTGATGAAGCCGACCGTGTCGGTGAGCAGCACCGGCTCACCACCGGGCAGTGCGAGGCGACGCGTCGTCGGGTCGAGGGTGGCGAAGAGCCGATCTTCGCTGAGCACACCGGAGTCGGTGAGGCGGTTGAGCAGCGTCGACTTGCCCGCGTTGGTGTATCCGACGATCGCCACCGAGGCGAGCCCACTGCGCTGGCGACCCTGGCGCTGCAGCGCACGGGTGTCGGCGAGAGACGCGAGTTCGCGCTCGAGCTTGTTGATCCGCTTCATGATCCGCCGACGATCGGTCTCGATCTTCGTCTCACCGGATCCGAAACGACCCCCGACACCGCCACGCTGCTGGGAGAGCTTCGCCTTCGCTCCGCGACGCAAGCGGGGCAGGCGATAGCGCAGGAGGGCGAGTTCGACCTGCGCCTTGCCCTCCATCGTGTGGGCGTTCTGTCCGAAGATGTCGAGGATCACCGCGGTGCGGTCGATGGCGGTTCGACCCAGCAGCTTCTCCAGGTTGTACTGCTGCGCCGGCGAGAGCTCGTTGTCGAACACCACCGTGTCGGCATCGACCGCCAGGCACAGCTGTTTGAGCTCCTCGGCCTTGCCCTTGCCGATGTACCAGGTGTGGTCGGGCGAGTCGCGACGCTGCACCATGCGTTCCACCGCATCGGCGCCGGCGGTGTCGACGAGCAGCGCGAGTTCGTCGAGGCTGGCGTCGACCGCGTCGTCGTCGTCGCGGGGTTTGGCAACAGCGACGAGCACGATCTTCTCCCGGATCGTCCGGTCGATGAGCGTTCCCGCGAGTGCTTCGTTGTAGGGCGTGTTGCTCACGACACCTCGATCTGCAGTGTGGCGATGAACGTCGCCGGCCCCGTCAGGATCGCCCGTTCGGGTGCCTCGTGGGCGAAGCTCACGGTCGCGGTGCCACCGTCCATGTGCACGATGACGTCCGGGTCGCTCGCCGCGACGAGCCCCCACTGCCGGGCCGCGAACGCCGACGCGCACGCCCCCGTGCCACAGGCGGCAGTGATGCCAGCGCCACGCTCGTGCACGCGCATCGTGATGGCATTCGCCTCGGGGCCCGGCTCGATGATCTCGAGATTGACCTCCGGGACCTGCTGCCCGAGCTCGACGAGATCGACCACGGCCACCTCGTCGACGCCGACGACACTGTGCGGGTTCCCCATGCTCAGGTGAGCGACCGGCCGGTCGGGGTGGCAGCCGAGCGACTGCCAACCCGTGGGCTCGCCGAGCGGTTGCACGGGGCCCATGTCGACGCGTGCATCGATCGTGTCGTCCGATTCGGTGGCGGTGAGCACGACCAGGCGGTCACCGGCATCGGTGAGGATGCGCTGTTCGGACAGGCTGCCATCACGGCGCGCCAACGCCTGCGCGAAACAGCGAATGCCATTGCCACTCATCTCCGCTCGCGAACCATCGGCGTTGTAGAGGGTCATGCGCGCCGCGTAGCCATCGGCATGCGTGGCGACGAGCAGCCCGTCGGCGCCGATACCGGTGCGGCGGTCGCACAGCCGTCGAGCGAGCCCAGCGAGGTCCTCGACCGCCGGATCGAACGCGACGAGGAAGTCGTTGCCGAGTCCGTGGTGCTTGGTCAGGGTCAATGAGGTCATGTCTCGAGTGCGGCGATCACGGCAGGAGCGGCCTCGGCCACCGGGTCGTGCTCGACGTCGATCCAGCGTACGCGTGGATCCCGACGGAACCATCGCTCTTGGCGGACGGCGAACTGCCGGGTACGGGTGATGGTCGTTGCGATTGCCTCATCCTTGCTCATGCGACCCTCGAGCGCGTCGAGGATTTCCTTGTAGCCGAGCGCCTGTCGGGCCGTCCTCGAGAACCCGACGGCGGCGAGCTGCTCGACCTCCTCGACCAGTCCCTCCTCCACCATCTGCTCGACTCGCTGGGCGATCCGTTCGGTCAGGAGTTCGCGCGGCCAACGCAGACCGATCTGTTGGACCGCCGACGGCGGGTAGGCGTCGACGCCGGGCCCGAAGGAGCTGAAGGCACGCCCACTTCCGATCGTCACCTCGAGCGCTCGAACCACTCGCCGGCGGTTCGTCGGCTCCATCTTCGCCACCGCGTCAGGGTCGAGCTCCTGCAAACGACCGAACAGCGCCGTCGTGTCGGGTTCGCGCTCGAGTTCGGCGCGTACGGCGGGCCACTCCCCCGGCAGGTCGAACTCGTCGATCACGACCCGGTGGTAGAGGCCGGTGCCACCAACGAGCAACGCTCGTCGTCCTGCTGCTGCGAGTGCCACGAGGACCTGGTCGTAGGCACGCCGGAACTCTGCAACGGTGAAGTCGTCGGTCGGCTCGACGAGGTCGAGCAGGTGGTGCCGAACCTCAGCGCGTTCGGCCCGGCTCGGCTTGGCGGTGCCGATGTCCATGCCCCGGTACACCTGCATGCTGTCGATCGACAGCAGGTCGACATCGGGAACGGCGCGGGCGACCGCCGTTGCAACCGACGACTTTCCCGACGCGGTGGACCCGACGATCGCGACGCGCCGGATCGTTGACGCGGTACTCAGAGGTGTTCACCCTCGGCGATGCGCTGGTGATGGTGGATCACTTCGGCCACGATGAATCGCAGGAACTTCTCCGTGAACACCGGGTCGAGGCCCGACTCCTCCGCGAGGCCCCGGAGTCGGTCGATCTGCACCTGCTCGCGCCGTTCGTCAGCTGGTGGGAGGTCCGCGCTGGCCTTGTACCGCCCGACCGCCTTGGTGATCTTGAACCGCTCGGCGAGCAGGTGCACCAGCGCCGCGTCGATGTTGTCGATGCTCGAGCGGTACTCCGCCAACTGGGGATCGGCGCCACGCTCGTTCATCGGCTCGACGCTACAACCCGCTGTGGCTTCGGCGCGAGCCGTCGCCCCGATCGGTGGGAGATCAGAGCGCGGCGACGGGAATGCGAAGCTTGTGGGTCGGCTCGGAGATGAACTCGACGAAGTCCGCTTCGAGGAAGTGCGGTGCGCCCCGAGTGATCTCGACCGTCGCATAGCTGCCGGTCCGCAGCGGCCTCGGCGGGGTGAAGTGGACCAGCTTGTTCTGACGCGTGCGCCCGCTGGTCACCGATGGATCCCGCTTGCTGGGCCCCTCGACGAGCACCTCCTCGATTCGTCCGACTCGCGCCTCGTGGCGGCGAAGCGCGGAACGCTCGACGACCAGCCGAAGTCGTTGGAATCGCTCGCCGGCGACCGCCGCGTCGACGTAGTCGGCCTCCATCGAGGCGGCTTCGGTTCCCTCGCGTGGCGAGAACAGGAAGGTGTAGGCGTAGTCGTATTCGGCTGCGGCAGCGACCTCGAGCGTCCGTTCGAAGTCCGCCTCGGTCTCACCGGGAAACCCGACGATGATGTCGGTGGACACGGCGAGGTCGTCGACCGTGCGCCGTGCGTCGGCGAGACGGTCGAGGTACCGCTCGGCGGTGTAGCCACGGTGCATGAGGGCGAGCACGCGATCGCTGCCGGACTGCAGCGGATAGTGCAGGTGTTCACAGACCGCGGGCGACGCAGCCATCGCAGCGAACGTCTCCGGGCGCATGTCCTTAGGGTGCGGGCTGGTGTAGCGCACGCGTCGGATGCCATCGATCGCCCCGACGTCGGTCAGCAGGTCGGCGAACAGCGGGCGGAGGCGAGCGGCCTCGTCACCGGCCCTGCGAGCTGCAACCTGCAGGTCACGGCCGTAGCTGTTGACGTTCTGGCCGAGGAGCGTGACCTCGGTGACGCCATCGCTGGCGAGCTGGGTGACCTCGGCGAGGATGTCGGCGTACGGTCGGCTGATCTCGGTGCCGCGCACGGCGGGCACGATGCAGAAGGCACAGTTGTTGTCGCAGCCGATCTGGATGGTGACCCACGCGTTGTAGGACGTCTCGCGACGAGCCGGCAGCGCGGAGGGGAACATCGCCTGGTCGTCGATGACCGCTTCCTGGAGGATCTCGGTGATCGGGGCCGATGCCGTACGGGCCATGTCGAGCAGTTCGGCGGCGCGATGCACGTTGTGGGTGCCCATCACCACGTCGACGTGGCCGGCCCGCTTGGCGACCTGCTCCTGGTCCTTCTGGGCCAGACAGCCCGAGACCACGATCTGTCGTCCGTCGCGCTCGCCCTTCCAGGTCTTGAGGTGCCCGAGGTTGCCGTAGAGCTTGTTGTCGGCGTTCTCCCTGATGCAGCAGGTGTTCAGCACGACGACGTCGGCGTCGTCCTCGGACTCGGCGCGCACGAGACCGTCCGCTTCGAGCAAGCCGGAGATCCGTTCGGAGTCGTGCTCGTTCATCTGGCAGCCGTAGGTGCGCACGATGTAGCTGCGGGACATGTGGTCAGAGGCTACTGGCGATGTCGTGCCCGCTATCGTCCCGCCCGTGCTTGCCCTCATCGACTACACCGACAACTACGACCTGTACCGCATCCTGTACTTGGTGCACATCTTGAGCGCCATCGCCGCGTTCGGGCCGCTGTTCCTCTACCCCCGCCTCCAGCGGCTGGGCGACACCGAAGGCATCGCCCGCCTCCACGTTCGCTTCGTGATGCCGGCGCTGGTGGTCCTGTGGGTCGTGGGCATGGGCATGGCCGGCGTGGCGAAGTTCAGCCTCGGCAGCATGCACTGGATCACGATCACGATCGTGCTGTGGCTCATCGCGCTCGCCGTCAGCTGGTTCTTGATCCGCCCAGCGCTGAACGACACCTCCGAGGAGGCCCGCAAGAAGATGTCGGCCGGGGTCGGCATCACCCACCTGATCCTGGTGTTGGCGCTCTGGTTGATGATCTTCAAGCCGTTCGTCGACACCATCTACGTCTTCAACGACTGACCCACCCCACCGCGAAACACCGCGTCTGCTGCTGCACCGGGCACCTGGCGTGCCCGGCTGCGGGTCAGTCGGCGGGGCCGGCGATGACGAGATTGCCGTTGTCGTCGAACGTGGCGTAGGGATTGTGGACGAGCTCCCACAGATGACCGTCGGGATCGGCCACATACGAGGAGTACCCACCCCAGAACGCCTTGTGCGGCTCGACCTTCGCCGTTGCGCCGGCGCTGAGCCACGCCGCGAACACCGCGTCGACCTCGTCGGCCGACGCGAGGTTCATGGCGATCGTGACCGCACGGAACCCATCGCCGTCGGCAGGCACCTTGGCATCGTCGGCGAGGGCCGATCGCTCGTAGAGCCCGAACACCGAGCCCTGCATCTGGAAGAACGTGATCGTGGGTTGGGACGACGCCGACCGGCGCCAGCCCAACGATTCGTAGAACGCAGTCGCTGCCGCGAGGTCGGCCACACCGAGTGTGACGATCGAGATTCGGTTCGGGACGGTCATGGCCATGTCTCCTTCGACACCGACATCATGACCGCCCCCGACCGTTGCAGACTCAGCCGAGGTCGATCGGCGCCTCGTCGGCATCGGTGAACTCGTCGGCGACGTCGGTCACCTCCGGCTCCTCTTCGTCGGACGGCTTCAGCCCGGCAGCGGTCAGCACCTTGTCGCTGATCTCCATCATCACCTCAGGATTCCGCCTGAGATAGTCCTTGGCCTTCTCACGACCCTGGCCGAGCTGCTCACCTTCGTAGGTGAACCAGGCACCCGACTTCTTGACGATGCTCAAGTCGACGGACAGGTCGATCAGCGAGCCCTCGCGGCTGATCCCCTGGCCGTACATGATGTCGAACTCGGCCTGACGGAACGGAGGGGACACCTTGTTCTTGACGACCTTGACCCTGGTGCGGTTGCCGACCACCTCGGCACCGTCCTTCAACGACTCGATGCGACGGATGTCGAGACGAACCGAGGAGTAGAACTTGAGCGCACGGCCACCCGGGGTGGTCTCGGGCGAACCGAACATCACGCCGATCTTCTCTCGCAGCTGGTTGATGAAGATGGCGATCGTGTTGGTCTTGCTCAGGTTGCCGGTGAGCTTGCGCAGCGCCTGGCTCATCAGGCGGGCCTGGAGGCCGACGTGGGTGTCACCCATCTCGCCTTCGATCTCGGCCTTCGGCACGAGCGCTGCCACCGAGTCGATGACGACGAGGTCGACCGCCCCGGACCGCACGAGCATGTCGGCGATCTCGAGCGCCTGCTCACCCGTGTCGGGCTGGGAGACGAGCAGCGCATCGATGTCGACGCCGAGCTTCTTGGCGTACTCGGGGTCGAGCGCGTGCTCGGCGTCGATGAAGGCGGCGATGCCGCCGTTGCGCTGCGCATTGGCGATCGCGTGAAGCGTCAGCGTGGTCTTGCCGGAGGACTCCGGGCCGGAGATCTCGATGATGCGACCGCGCGGCAGGCCGCCGACGCCGAGCGCCACATCGAGCG
>JBAWHL010000096.1:0-18564 GCA_049593815.1 Ilumatobacteraceae bacterium
GCTCGCGTCCGCCGCCGCGGCCGTGGCGGCTGGCGGCATGCTCTCGCCAGCACTGGCGATCGCCCACGACGCCATCCGTCTGGGTCATCCCGACGCGGTCGTCGACCTCCTCTCCGAGTTCGCCACGCAGGCACCCGGGACCCTCGCTGCCCGCTTCCGCGATCATGCCGTGGCCGCAGTGTCCGGCGACGACCGCTCCCTGATCGTGATCGCTCGCGACTTCGAGCACCGGGGCATGGGTGCGCTGGGCGCGGAGATCCGCCTCGGGTTGGCGCGGTCGCTGCAAACGTCGGATCCCGCCCGATCGCGGTGGTTGGTCGCCGAAGCGACCGCCGGGTTCCACGACGCGGGCGTCGAGCCGTCGCCGCTGCTCGATCCGGAGCGCACGATCACCTCGGGTTCGCAGCGCCCCGCGCTGACGGCTCGGCAACTCGACATCGCTCGGCTCGCTGGGCGCCGGTTGCGTTCCAAGGAGATCGCCGAACAGCTCGGGATCTCGTCGAGAACGGTCGACAACCTGCTCGGGCAGGTGTACCGAGCCCTCGGCATCTCCTCTCGAGAGGAGCTGACGACCGTGCTCGACGTCGGCCACGCGAGCGACGCGCCGACACGCGAGTAACGATTACTCATGGCCGCCGGCCCGGCAGCCACCGAAAGTGGACACGACACCACTTGCTCCACCCCAGTCACCTTCCCGAAAGGATCCGTCGTGTCCCAACGAACTCTCTTCATCGGTGCGCTCGCGGCCACTGCGTCCTTCCTCGGAGCATGCAGCTCCGAGGAGGCTGCCGAGCGCCTCGTCGAACAACAGCTCGCCGCCGAGGGCATCGAGGACGTCGAGATCGATCTCGACACCGGCGATGTCCGCATCGAGACCGAGGACGGCGTGTTCAGCACCGGCTCATCCGCCGACCTGCCCGACGATTGGCCAGCCGGACTCCCCACCCCGCCCGGGACACTCGTCAATGCTGCTCGCACCGAGATCGACGGAGCCGTCACGCACACACTCGCCTACCGACAGCCCGGCGAGCAGACGGCCGCCGCGTACGCCGCGCTCGCCGCACAGCTCGAGGGAGCTGGCTTCACGAAGAGCCTGGAGAGCTCGACCGACGGCGCCGTCTCCGCCCAGTTCGACGACGGCACCCTGCTGGTCACCCTCTTCGCCGGCGACAACGAAGGCGGCACCGAGTTCCAGTACATCGTGTCCCCGGTGGTCGAATCATGACCCGGGGCACCAGCCTCCGCACCGCCCTCCTCATCGTCACGGCGTCCGTACTCGGCTTGGTCGGCTGCGGCGGCGGCGACGAGCAGTCCGCGACGCCGACCGAACCATCCTCGGGTGAGACGACTGGCAATGCCGTGACGAGCGACGGCACGCCGATCGTCACGGCGCTCGGCGACATCGTCGACGCCGCAGGAGCAGGTGACGTGCTCGCCTCGACCTCGGCGACGACGCGCTTCAGTGTCGTCGCCGACCAACTCGATCCTGTCCCGAGCGTCGAGGTGGACGGGGTCCACATCCGGTTCGTGTTCGACAGTGGCTCGGTCGAGGATGTCATCTTCAACTGCATGGTCGCCGGCGCCTTCCTCGAGGACGGCGAAGTCCTGACGATGGTCCACCCCGACGGCGAGGTCGACTGCTGAGTCGTCGGCCGGCCGGCCACGGGTCCCGTTCAATCGTCGAGGTGGCCGAACCGTCCTGCTCGGAAGTCGGCGTGGGCCTCGACCAGCTGTTGGCGGTTGTTCATCACGAACGGCCCAGCCGCGGCGATCGGCTCGCCGATCGGTTCACCGGTCATCACGAGCGCTCGCCCACCGGCAGGCGCCACGATCTCGATGGCATCGCGGCCGGGTCGGCTGTTGTCCAGGACTGCGAGCCGGCCGGCGGAGACATCGGAACCGTTGACGATCAGGCTGCCATCGAGTGCGAGCACGGCGATGTTGTGGTGCGGGGGAACCGTCGGGGTGATCACAGCGCCCGCGGCGAGTTCCACGTCCCAGAGGTCGATGGGGGTGTGGGTCGTCGCGGCGCCCGTCTCACCGTCGAAGTCGCCGGCGATGACCCGGACCGAGCCTCGGTCGTCGCCGAGGTCGACACGTCCGATCTGTTCAGCGGTCAACGGCTGGTAACGCGGGTGGTCCATCTTGTTCGTCGCGGGGAGGTTCACCCACAGTTGCACCATGTGGAAACGACCTCCGGTGCGGGCCCAGGCGGCGTCGTGGTACTCCTTGTGCAGGATTCCCGCGGCGGCGGTCATCCATTGCACGTCGCCGGGTCCGATCACGCCGCCAGCGCCGGTGCTGTCGTGATGGGCGACGCTGCCGTCGAATGCGAGGGTGACGGTCTCGAAGCCGCGGTGCGGGTGGACGCCGACGCCGCGTGGTGTGTCGGTCGGCGCGTAGTCGTACGGGGCGTGGTAGTCGAGGAGCAGGAACGGGTCGACCAGGCGTGCGAGATCGCCGGTCGGGCCGAACAGGCCCTCGACGCGGAAGCCGTCGCCGACCCAGTGGTAGCTGCCGTCTCCGACGACGCCGGCGACTGGCCGGAGTGTGGTGCGGTCGGTGCTCGTGGTGATGGTCATGCTCGAGTCAACATTCTTGCGCACGCAAGTATTCCCGAAGGCCGGCACGGCTCATGCTCGCGAGCAGCGCGTAGCATCGGAGCACACGCGACGGGCGGGACACTCCCACGAGCCACCCGGACTCACATCTGCCCCGTCGCCCGACAGAACAGAGGAACATCATGGCCATCGACACATTCGTTGCATTCGTCGGGGTGTACGCCAACGACGCGGACGCCGAAGCCGACTACAAGCTGGTCAAGGACCTGCACGTCGAGGCGGGCCTGATGGACGCCTACGACGCCGCCGTCATCTCGCGCGGCGACAACGGCAAGGTCAAGATCACCAAGAAGCACGAGACACCGACACGCGTCGGCGGCGTGCTCGGTGGCGGCATCGGCCTCGCGACCGGGCTGGTCGTCGCCCTGTTTCCGTTCGCCGCGATCGGCGGCGGACTGATCGCCGGGACGACCGCAGGCGGTGCGCTCCTCGGCGCGGTCGCCGGACACGCAGCGATGGGAATGAGTCGCCACGACCTCAAGGAGCTCGGCGAGTCGCTCGACAAGGGCCAGGCCGGATTGATCGTCGTCGGTGTCGCCGACCAGGGCGCCCGGATCGAAGCCGCGATGAAGCACGCCGAGAAGCTCGAACAGAAGCAGCTGAAGGCCGACAACGCGGCCATCGAATCGGACGCGAAGTCCGCCGACTGACCGGGAGCGTCGATCGACGCCTCAGCTGCCGTCGAGGACCGGAGCCAAGTGCTGTTCGGCTTCCTCGATGGTCCAGCCCTTGCGTTCCGCGTACGAGGTCAGCTGATCGCGCTTGATCTTGCCGATGCCGAAGTACTTGGCGTCGGGGTGGGCGAAGAAGAGCCCGGACACCGATGAGCCGGGCCACATCGCGAAGGATTCGGTGAGCTCGACGCCCGCGGTGTTCGGCGCATCGAGCAGATCGAACAGGGCGATCTTCTCGGTGTGGTCGGGCTGGCTCGGGTACCCGGGCGCAGGACGGATGCCGCGGAACGACTCCTTCAGGAGTTCACCGGGGGTGAACGCCTCGTCGGGTGCGTATCCCCACAGCTCGGTGCGGACGCGCTCGTGGATGCGCTCGGCGAAGGCCTCCGCCACGCGGTCGGCGATCGCCTTCAGGAGAATCGACGAATAGTCGTCGTTGTCGGCCTCGAACTGGTCGGCGATCGCCTGTTCCTCGGGGCCGGCCGTGACGACGAAACCACCGATCCAGTCCTTGACGCCGGAGTCGTTCGGGGCGACGAAGTCCGAGAGATTGAGGTTGGGTCGGCCGTCGGTCTTGGTTGCCTGCTGACGCAGCCCGTGGAACCTGGCACGTTCGCTCGAGCGGGCGTCATCGGCGAAGACGACGATGTCGTCCCCATCGGACTGCGCGGGCCAGAAGCCCACGACCGCCTTGGGCCGGAACCACTTGTCGGCGACGATCTTGTCGAGCATCGCGAGCGCGTCGTCGTACAACGGACGAGCGGCTTCGGCGAACGCCGGATCGGTCAGCACTTCGGGGAACTTGCTGCGGATCCCCCACGTGCGAAAGAACGGCGTCCAGTCGATGTACGGGACGAGTTCGGCGACGTCGTAGTCGTCGAAGACCCGGATACCCGTGAACGACGGCTCGGTGATCGTGGTGACGTCGAAGATCGGCTGCAGCCGGTTGGCGCGCGCCACGTCGAAGGTCACGCGGTCGCGTTCGATCGTCGACCGGGCATGTGATTCGACCACGCGTGCGTAGTCCGTCTTCAGTGTCTCGAGGAAACCCTCGCGCTGCGTCGACGACAACAGGCTCGAGATCACGCCGGAGGCGCGGCTGGCGTCGCCGACGTGCACGACCGGACCGCTGTAGGCCGGGTCGACCTTGAGACTGGTGTGCAAGCGACTCGTGGTCGCCCCACCGATCAACAGCGGCAACGTGCACCCGGTCCGCTCCATCTCGGTCGCGACGCGCACCATCTCGTCGAGCGACGGCGTGATCAGACCGGAGAGCCCGATGATGTCGACGTTGCGCTCACGGGCGGTCTCGAGAATCGTCGCGGTCGGCACCAACACGCCGAGGTCGATGACGTCGTAGTTGGAGCACCCGAGCACCACGCCGACGATGTTCTTGCCGATGTCGTGCACGTCGCCCTTGACGGTCGCCAGCAGCACGGTGCCGGCCTTCGAGGCCACGCCCTCGTCGCCCTCGGCTTCGATGAACGGCGTGAGGTAGGCGACCGCCTGCTTCATGACACGGGCGGACTTCACGACCTGTGGGAGGAACATCTTGCCGGCACCGAAGAGGTCGCCGACGGTGTTCATGCCGCTCATCAGTGGGCCTTCGATGACCTCGACGGCCCGGCTCGACTGCTGCCTCGCCTCTTCGACGTCGTCCTCGATGAACACGGTGATGCCGTTGACCAGCGCGTGATCGATGCGCCGCACCACGTCCCACGAGCGCCACTCCTGCGCCGCGGGGTCAGCCGCCTCGGCGCCGTCTCCCTGGAAGCGGGTCGCGGCGTCGAGCAGTCGCTCGGTCGCGTCGTCGCGGCGGGCGAGGACCACGTCCTCGCAGAGCTCACGCAGCTCCGGGTCGATCTGGTCGTACACGGCGAGCTGGCCGGCGTTGACGATGCCCAGGCGCATGCCGGCCTCGACGGCGCGGAGCAGGAACACCGAGTGCATCGCCTCGCGAACTGGTTCGTTGCCTCGGAAGGAGAACGACAGGTTCGACACCCCGCCGGAGATGTTGACGTACGGGAGTTCGTCGGTGATCGCCTTGGTGGCTTCGAGGAAGTCGAGGCCGTAGCGGTTGTGCTCCTCGATCCCCGTCGCGATGGCGAAGATGTTCGGGTCGATGATGATGTCCTCGGGAGGAAACCCGACCTCGTCGATCAACAGGTGATACGCCCGGCGGGCGATCTCGATCTTGCGCTCGACGGTGTCGGCCTGGCCGACCTCGTCGAAGGCCATCACGATCACCGCGGCGCCGTAGTCGAGGCAGGTGCGTGCCTGGTCGAGAAACGCCTCCTCACCTTCCTTCATCGAGATCGAGTTGACGATCGGCTTGCCCTGCACACACTGCAGGCCGGCTTCGATCACTTCGAACTTCGAGGAGTCGATCATGATCGGCACGCGGGCGATGTCGGGCTCCGACGCGATCAGGTTGAGGAACGTCGTCATCGCCTCGACACCGTCGATCAGGCCGTCGTCCATGTTGACGTCGATGATCTGGGCGCCACTCTCGACCTGCTGGAGTGCCACGGCGAGCGCCTCGCCGTATTCGTTGTCCTTGATCAATCGGCGGAACCTGGCGGATCCGGTGATGTTGGTGCGCTCACCCACGTTGACGAACGGGATGTCGTCGGTGAGGGCGAACGGCTCGAGCCCTGACAGCTCGAGACGCGGAGTGCGCTCGGACACGACGCGCGGCGGCGTGCCCTGGACCGCGGCGGCGATCGCCTCGATGTGCTCGGGCGTCGTTCCGCAGCACCCGCCGACCACGTTGACCAGGCCGGCGTCCGCGAACTCGGCGATGAATGCCGCCGTCTCCGCCGGCGTCTCGTTGTACCCGCCGAGTTCATTGGGCAACCCGGCGTTCGGATAGGCACAGACCAGCGTGTCGGCGATCGTTGCCAGCTCGAGGAGGTGCGGCCGCATCTCGTCGGCGCCCAACGCACAGTTGAGGCCGACCGTCAGCGGTTCCGCGTGGCGGATCGACTGCCAGAACGCTGCGGGCGTCTGCCCGGACAGCGTGCGCCCCGAACGGTCGGTGATCGTGCCGGAGATCATCAGCGGCAGTCGCGTCCCGTGCGCGTTCATCGCTCGACGGCTCGCGACGATCGCCGCCTTCGCGTTGAGCGTGTCGAAGATCGTCTCGATCAGGATCGCGTCGACGCCGCCGCGCAGGAGCGCCTCGATCTGCTCCTGGTAGGCATCCGCCAGCGCAGCGAAGGTGATCGCCCGGTAGCCCGGGTCTTCGACCTTCGGTGAGAGCGACAACGTCATGTTCGTCGGGCCGACCGCTCCGGCCACGAACCGGCGACGGCCGTCCTGACCGTGGGCTTCGTCGGCGGCTTCACGAGCCAATCGCGCGGACTCCTCGTTCAGTTCGGCGACGTGCTCGACCGTGTCGTAGTCGGCCTGCGACACCCGGTTGGCCGAGAACGTGTTGGTCTCGACCACGTCCGCCCCGGACAGCAGGTAGCGCAGGTGGATCGCCCGCATGGCGTCGGGCTGGGTGAGCGTGAGCAGCTCGTTGTTGCCGGCGAGGTCGGCCGTGTGGTCGGCAAAGCGATCGCCGCGGAAGGCGTCGTCACTGAGTGCGAGACGCTGGATCTCGGTGCCCATCGCACCGTCGAGGACGATGATTCGTTCCCGGGCCAGTTCGGCGAGCGGGTGGTGTCGGTGTTGCGTGCGTTCGGTCATGTTCAGGCGATCCTCTTGATGGTGCGGCGGTTGTGAGCGAGCCAGACCGTGACGGTGAGTCCGTCCTCGGTGGTTGGCGGCTCGACGTCGACGATCGTCGAGCAGTCGAAGCTCGCCTGATCGAAGAAGTCGCGGAGTTGGTCGTGCGTGAATCCGAGCCGGCGATGCGCCGCCGCCCGGAGGAAATCGTGTCGATGAGGTGCGAAGTCGACCACGAGCAGTCGGCCGCCCGGCGCCACCAGTTGGGCGGCTTCGGCCACGGCGCGCGCCGGATCGTCGAGGTAGTGGAGCACCTGATGGATCACGACGAGATCGAACGACTCGCGGTCGAGCGGCGGACTGTGCACGTCGCCTTGACGCAACTGCCAGTTCCGGGTGCCGAGTCGCTCGAGGTTGGCGCGAGCCACCGCGAGCATCGAGTGACTGGTGTCGAGTCCGACCGCGCTGTCGGACCGATCGGCGAGCAGCTGGAGCATGCGACCCGTGCCGGTCCCGACATCGAGCACGCGGCCGAGCGGGTGGCCCGCGTGCGTGTCGGGAATGCGTCCGGTCAGGACGTCGAGGATGGCCGCCTCGACCGTGTCGGCAGGGGCGTGGAGCGAGCGCTCCTCGTCCCAGATCGGGGCGATCTGCTCGAAGTACTCGCTGGCGGTCGCAGCGCGGCGGGCACGTACGACGTCGAGCCGACCAGCGTCTCCGGCGATGACGGTGTCATCACGATCGACGGTGTCCAGCGCCGCGTCGAGCAGCTCGCGTCGCGTGCCGCCGTCGACCAGGCTGAAGAAGGCCCAGGTTCCCTCGCGCTGCTTGGTGACGAGTCCTGCGTCGCCGAGCAGGCGCAGGTGACGGGACACCCGCGGTTGGGACTGGCCCAGGATCTCGGTGAGGTCGGTGACCGTCAGCTCGCCGAGGCGCAGGAGGGCGACGATCCGCAGACGCGTCTCCTCCGCGATCGCCTTGAGCACCTCGAGCGCCTCGTCCGACTGCATTCCCGGAGTATATAAAGACATCTACATGTCGGCAATTACTCGGGAGAGTGCGTTGGGCGGGCGTCGATGTACGGTCAGGAGCATGTCGACGAACCATGGTCAGGACAGCACGGTCTTCCACTTGGGCCTGAACCCCGAGATGCTGCACGGCGCGACCCTCGCCATCGTGCCGGGGGATCCTCAGCGCGTCGAGCGGATCGCGGCGACCATGGAACGCAGCGAATTCCTGGCCTCCCATCGAGAATTCACATCGTGGCTCGGATGGCTCGGCGATCAACCCATCGTCATCTGTTCCACCGGGGTCGGCGGCCCCTCGACGTCGGTCGCCGTCGAGGAACTCGCGCAGCTCGGCATCCGAACGTTCCTGCGCGTGGGGACGACCGGCGGCATCCAACCCGAGGTGCAGTCCGGCGACGTGGTCGTCACGACCGGCGCGGTGCGCCTCGACGGTGCCAGCCAGCACTTCGCACCGCTCGAGTTCCCCGCCGTCGCCGACTTCGCGTGCACGACGGCCCTCGTCACGGCGGCACGCGGCATGGGCATCGAGCCGCACATCGGCGTGACCGCCTCGTCGGACACCTTCTACCCCGGCCAGGAGCGCTACGACACCCATTCGGGCCGCGTCGTGCAACGATTCCGCGGGAGCCTGGAGGAATGGCGCTCGATGGGCGTCCTCAACTACGAGATGGAGTCGGCGACGCTGTTCACGATGTGCGCGAGCCAGGGGCTGCGTGCCGGATGCGTCGCTGGGGTGATCGTGAACCGCAACGACAGCGAGATCCCCGACGACCAGACCGCACATGCGATCGAGCGTTCGTCCGTGGCCATCGTCGTGGAGGCGGCGCGAATGCTCGTCGGAACGACAACTGACACAACCGGAGCGACAACGAGCGGCACGTGACGTAACGTTGCGCTGTGGGAGGACGCCGTTCGAGCCATTCCGGTGTCACCCGACGACGCCTGCTGGTCGGTTCCGTCGCCGTCGTCGCCCTCGGCGTCGCCGCGTGTGATTCCGAGTCGGATCCATCCGGGGTCGTCCAACCCGCCGACGCCGTCACCGCGATCGTGATGTGGCAGGCAGCGGAGCAGACACCGACGGTCGACGACAACGGCGAACCCAAGCTCCCCGTGATCTACGTGGTCGCCGGCGATGGCACCACCGTCGACGTCGGGATCCAGGCAGCGGTCGCGGAGTCGACCGTCGACGACGCCGTCGTGCGGTTCGCCGATGACGTCTCCGAGGGGTTCGATGCCGATGCCGACGGCTCGCCGGTCCACGACGACGGCGTCATGCTGGCGATCGGAGCGATGCCCGATCCGGCCCGCACGGTCACCGTCGACATCGCCCGGTTCGACGCACAGGACGAACACGAACAGCTCACCCTCGAGGTCTCCGCGGCGGCCGTGCCGAACGACGACGTCCAGCCGGCGGCGGTCACGTCGGTGGAGCGTCGTTGATCAGCGTTCCGGCGAGTTCCAACGCCGCGGCGGCATCGTCGTCTCCGACGTCGCTGCTGGTGTCGATCGCCAGACGGCGGAGCGCGTCGAGTTCGCCGCGCCGCGCCTCGTCGAACTGACCGACACCGGCACCCTGCGCGAGATCGACCGCCGCGGAGGCGTCGATGATCGCGATGCGCAGGAGACCCGACTCCAATGCCTGCTGCGCGGTGCCCAGTCGTCGGTGAGCGCCGGCCAGGTGATCGTCGGCGAGGTCGTCGAACCGCAGTGCATCGCCGACACCGCGAACGAAGACGACGAGCGCGGGCACGTACATCGCCGTCAACACGGTCATCGACACCTCGACCGGCAGTGAGATCGGCGTGGCGAGCACGCCTCCGAACACCCATGCCAGCTGGAAGCGGGTCTCGTAGCGCGCTCCGGCACGTCCGAGCAGGGCCGCGGGGGCGCGGCGTTGCAACAGACCGTCGAAGGCGTTGCGTCCCAAGGTGGTCGACAGACCCACGAGCAGCGAGATGAGCATCAGCAAGGGCACCGACGCACCGAGCATGCCGACAGCGGTGAACGCTGCTGGCACCGCAATCGCCACGCCGATCATGCGTTCCTCGGTGAGCCATCGTCGCAGGACGGTGGCGGCCGTGTGGCCGATGAAGGCACCGAGCCCGTACAGACCGGCGGCGAGGCCGTAGATGAACGTGGGCTCACTCGACCGTCGCAGGGTGAAGGCAAGGGTGAACAGGAAGAACCCCACGGCGGCGCGGATGGCCAACATCCCGATCGACGACACGACCACCAACGGCAGGTGGGTCTCGGCGTACTCGAGTTCGTCGGACACCTCGGGCGCAGCCGTTCTCGGCCGAGCCCGCAGCACCGCAGCACCTGCGAACGCGAGCACGACGGCAGCGACGCGCAACGACCACTCGGCGCCGAACGTGGCGAACACGGCCGAGGCAGCGACCACTGCGAGACTGGCGGTGATCGTGGCGAAACGCGCCAGACGGGCGTTGGTCGCGACGAGTTCCTCCGGGTCGTCGACCACGGTCTGCACGAGGGTCTGCTTCACGACGCCAGATGCCTTGCTGACGATCAGGATGCAGAGCACGATCGGATAGAAGGCGAGTTGCAGCAACGTCATCGCCAACGCCAGGCAGAACAGGCCGCGCACGACGTAGAGCCCCGACGCGACGTAGCGCTGCGAGGTGCGGAAGCGGTCGATCGCCGGGCCGACCAGGGGCGAGAGCACCGCCAGCGGCGCCATCGTGATCAGGAGATAGAGCAGGACCTGCTCGCGCGACGCGTCGGGACTGACCGTGAAGAACAGCGAGCCGGCGAGGCTGACCGCCACGAAGGCATCACCGGCGGCGGACAGCGCGTGGGCGATCGCCAGCGGCACGACGGCGTCGCGACCGATCATCGTCTGCCGAATTCGGCGTGACAGCGTCACGCTCACCGCGTGGTCGGGAGAGCCCCCTTCTCGCGCACCGCCAGCGGACATCGTCACCATCTTGGCCGATGTCGCGGCTCGGAGTGGAGCGTTCGCGTCAGTTGTCCCCTGCGGCGACGTCGTTGGCGGCGATGAAGGCGCGGTAGACGTCGATCATCGACTGCTTCTGCGTGTCGGTCAGCCGGTCGTCGGTGGCGATCGCGGTCTCGGTCGACACGGTCGTCGAACTGCTCAGATCTTGACGGCCGAGATACCGGAGCAACTTGTCCGACGGCATGTTCAACGCCTGGGCAAGGCCGTTGAGCACCCGCACCGAGGGCTCGTGGAGGCCTCGCTCGAGCTGGCTCAGGTACGCATCGGAGAGGTCGGCCAATTTGGCCAGCTCACGTTGGGAGAGCTCGGCGAGACGGCGCTGACTCTTGATGAAGTCACCGAGCGCGCCGACACCGGGTTCGGCGCTTGCCTTGGAATTTTCGGTCATCGGCGTGGATCCCTCGTGAGATGAAAAAATCGCGGTCGGTGACGACGTGGTCAGGAGCCGGGAGGTGCTCCTGACACTACGCAGTCACCGACCGCGACGGGTGGTGGCGAGTGATGTCGACTCAGCGAGTCGAGGTCACGTGCTGGCGGAGGTGCTCTTCGTGGCGACGGTCTTCTTGGCGGCGGCCTTCTTGGCGACCGACTTCTTGGCGACCGACTTCTTGGCGGCGGCCTTCTTGACGGCGGCCTTCTTGGCGACCGGCTTCGTGGCGACGGTCGTCACCTTGGCAGCGGCCTGCGGAGCGTCCTTGCGGATCATCTCGACGACGCGGTCGTTCCAGTCACGGTTGACGGACACGGCGCGCTCCACGAAGTCGAGGTAGCGAGCGCCGGCCTCGGCAGGCGTCGGCAGTGCGCCACTGATGCGGGCATCGACGACCGCTCGGTCACCCAGGGTGTCCTCGAGGGTCCCGCGCACCTTGTCGGCGGTCGTGACGACGACGTCGACGACCCGACGGTTGGTGTCGAGCACCGCGTCGAGCACGGCATTGCTGGTCTCGGCGAGATTGTCGGCGAGCGGGCCGGTGACGTCTTCGATCCGCTGCGGGCGGTTCTCGTTGATCGTGGTGGTGGCGTCGTTGGCGAACTTCGTGATCTGATCGAACATGTCGATGCTCCTTGTGTCGTTGCTTGCTTGGGGGTTCGAGGTGGGTGTGGTGCGTCGCACCGCCCGAAGCGATGCGTGATCTCTGATGACAATGCGTACTTTATCAAGCATCGAGTGAAATGCAATGCGCTTGCGTGATATTTCACGCACGCGCGTCCGGCGCTCATGCCCTACGCTCCCGACCGTGGCCGCCCGTTCCGCGATGCACGCGCTGCAGTCCATCCACGACGAACTCTGGGACCCGGACCGTGGGATGGCCCGCTACGCACGCGGCGTCACGCCCGGCGTCGACATCTCGGCACTCGGCCTGCACTCCGTCCGCGAAACCGCACTGGGCGCCCTCCTCGACCTGCAAGGAGGTGACCTGGCACGTGCGGCGACGGCGCTGCGCAACGTGCTCGAACTGCAGTACCCGATCTCGGCGCACCCGTGGAGCGGCACGTTTCCCGTCGCCGCCGAGCAACCCGAACCGCCGGGCGACGACGCGATCGAGTGGGTGCACTACGACCCGAACTGGCGGCAGTTCCTCGGTTGCATCCTCGCGTTGGCCGCGTTGCACCACGGCGAGTCGCTGCCCGCCGACATCACCGCGGGCATCACGGCCGCCTTGGCCCGATGCGCCGCCGGCGAACCCGAGGAGCGCATCGCCGAGTGGTACACGAACCCGAACCTCATGCACGCGTGGCTGCTCGCCCACGTCGGCCGACTCCACGGCGACGACGATCTGGCAGCCGCAGGCGAACGTCGAGCCCGACGGTGCGTCGAACGATTCGAACGTTTCGGTGACGTCGACGAGTACAACTCGCCCACCTACGACGGGATCGATCTGTTCGCGCTGGGCCTGTGGGTCGCGCATCCGCCGTCCCCGGCGTTCGAGCAAGCGGGCAATGCGCTGCTCGCGGGCCTCGGATCGCGGATCACGACCCTCTTCGACCCGGAGCTCGCGACGACCTGCGGCCCCTACATCCGTGCGTACGGCATCACGCTCGCGCGCTACGTCTCGCTCACCGGCCTCTGGATCGACATCGCCACGCAGATCGACGTCCGCGCCGGCACGATCCTGCCGCCGACACTCGACCAGGACACCGATCACGTCCACGACCTGTACTTCCTGCCGGCCCTCCAACTCGTCGCTCCGGCGGTCCTCCCCCATCTCGACGTGCGACCGGTCACGGCCGAACGCTCCCACCAGCAGTCGTTCGGCCGAGCCCACGCCGAGAGTCTGCTGCGACCTGGCCTGGCGATCGGTTGGGATCACGGGCGACGACACCAGGAGTCGCTGGACCAGTACGTGCCGTTCAGCGCTCACGTCCTCGATCACCGCACGGCCACCATCTCGGCACTCGGCGTGATGCTTCCGGACGAGACCGCCTGGATCGACTGCCGTCGCGTCGACGATCTCCGATGGGAACTGCGGGCTCAGGCCCGGGCCGACTCGGTCGGCCTCCGCCTCGTCGGCACCTCGCGCGCCGGGATCACGAACGACGTCGAGGCGCTTCGGGCCGTGTTCGGACCGGCGGAGCTCCGATTCGACGTCGCAGCGACGACGATGGCGCCATCGGCCACGCACTACGGCGACGAACTCCACCTCACGTGGTCACGGTCCGACATCCGAGTCGAGATCCTCGTCCACGTGGACGGCGCCGAGCCGGGGTCGACGTCGACGAATCCTTCAGACTTCTGAGCGCTGACGCGGCCGCCGCAACCGCGCCCGCGACCCGGGCAGCGGACGCGCCGTCAAGCGGATCGCGAAGTCGGTCGCCCGCGCCGGCATCGGCACGAACGGGCCCTGACGACTCATCGGCAGGGCATCTTCGGCCACCACCCGGTAGCCGACGTAGACCGCGATCAACCCGTGCGTGGCCACGAGACACCAGAACATCGTCGCCTCACCGGTCGCCGCCATCAACGACGCCCCGATGATCGGCCCGAGCACCGCTCCCGTGCCGTTGACACGCAGCAGGGTGCCACTCGCCCCCATTGCCTGGCCGGGCGCGGACCGGTCGAGCGTGTGGGACAGCAGCAACGAGTAGAGGGGAAAGGTCAGCCCGCCGAGCACGAGCATCATCGGGATCACGAGGGCACTCCCCGGAGCGACGACAGCGAGCAGGGCGCACAGGGACGACGCCGCGAGGGCGACGACGAAGATCACGCCGCGACGCGGGAAGCGGTCCGAGGCCCAGCCGATCGGCCACTGCAACACCAGCGCCCCGATCGACG
Organism: Ilumatobacteraceae bacterium; assembly: GCA_049593815.1. Lineage (GTDB taxonomy): Bacteria > Actinomycetota > Acidimicrobiia > Acidimicrobiales > Ilumatobacteraceae > Sva-07. The sequence continues at coordinate 14,247 of JBAWHL010000096.1, forward strand.
GCACCGCGATGAAGATCGCCGTGCGACCGGCGCTGAAACCAGACTCGGTCGCGTACACCGCGGCGAGACCGAACAGGATGCCGTGCGAGGCACCGGTGAACAGCATGCCGACGAGCCCGGTCGGGGCGACGTGGGCCAACTCGCGCAGCCCCAGTCGGTCGGCGAGCCTGACCGGTGGGGCCTCGGTGGTCGCCGCCAGCGCGATCGGAACGAACGACATCGACACGAGGATCGACGCCACCACGAACAGCGCGTACCCGTTCGGGTCGCCGGTGGCGATCAGCAGCTGCCCCACGGCCAGTCCGCCCATCGAGACGAGCATGTAGACCGCCAGCGTGCGCCCCCGATTGCGGGCGGTCGACGCGTCGTTGAGCCAGGACTCGACGACCACGTAGAGGCCGGCCATGCAGAACCCGAACACGAACCGCAACAACGCCCATCCCGGCGCCGACACCCACAGGAAGTGGACGAGCACCGCGCACGACGCAACCGATGCCAGGCTGGCGAACACTCGGATGTGGCCGACCGACGACAGCAGCCGCACGACGACTGCGGGACCCAGGAGGAACCCGGCGAAGTAGCAGGCCATCACGTAGCCGCTCGTCTGCACGCCGAAGCCGACGACGCGAACGCCGAGCACCGCGAGGTTGAGACCGTTGCCGATCATCAACATCGCAAACCCCAGGAACAACGTCCAGAGCGCGAGCCCACCTCGTACGGTCGGGTGTTCGGGCACGGCGTCACCGTGATGGTCGGCCAGGTGTTCCTGGCGGTCGGTCAAGTGTGTGTCGGGCACGCGGCGCGAACGCTACCGACGTTCAACGGCGTCCGCGGAGCCGATCGAGTTGCCTGCGGTCACGCTTCGTCGGCCTGCCTGCGCCGGGGTCGCGTTCGAAGTTGGCGCCGAGGACTTCACGTTCCGGCGGTGGCGGGCTGTGATCGACGAAGCACTCGGCGGCGACCTGTGCACCGACGCGCTTGACGATGGTGGACACGACCTCCAACACCCGTTCCCGGTCGTGGAGGTAGGCCTCGACACGGTCGCCCGCCTTGACGGGCGTGGCCGGTTTCGCCGACTTGCCGTTCACCTTGACGTGTCCACCACGGCATGCTGCTGCGGCATCGCTGCGGGTCTTGGTCATGCGAACCGACCAGAGCCACTGATCGACGCGCGCGGTCCCCGTCGTCATGTCCCCGCCGGAATCTGCTGGGTGATGCAGTGGATGCCGCCGCCGCCGGCGGCGAGCACGGCGCCGACGTCGAGCGCCACGGCATCCCGACCCGGGTACTGCTCCGCGATCAACGCGACCATGTCGTCGTCGGCCTCGTGACCGCACGTCGGAATCAGCACGACACCGTTGGCGAGGTAGTAGTTGAGATACGGCACCACCACCCGTTCACCGCCGATCTCCGCGAACGGCAAGACGGGCACGGTGACGACTTCCATCGTCTCGCCGCGCGCATCGATCGTCCCCGCCGCCACGCGACGGTCGATGTCGAGTCGCAACCAGTCGTCTTCGCCGGGGTCGTCGCAGCCCTGCAGGACGAGTCGTCCCGGGCCGGCGAACGCGGCGATGTTGTCGACGTGGCCGTCGGTGTCGGCGTCGAGCGCGAGTCCGTGCGGCAGCCAGATCGTGCACGTGGCGCCCAGCTCGGCCGACAGCGCCGCCTCGATCTCGACCATGGTCATCGTCGGGTTGCGGTTCGGGTGCATCAGGCACTGCGTCGTCGTGACGATCGTCCCCGCTCCATCCCCCGTGATCGAGCCTCCCTCGAGCACCATGTCGATCGACCGCGACGGGTGACCGACACGTTCCGCGAAGCGACCAGCCGACGCGGCATCGTCGTCGTACGGCAGGAACTTCTCACCCCACGCGTTGAAACGCCAGTCGGTCGCGACGCGCCGGCCATCGTCGTCGAGCACCCAGATCGGACCGGAGTCACGGAACCAGGAGTCGTCGATCGGGAGTTCCACGACGTCGACACCGTCACCACATCGAGCCGCAGCGCGTTCGACACTGCGCGCCGGTGCGAGCATCGTCACCGGTTCGAACGCCGCGATGGCGTTGGCGACCTCCGCATGGGCAGCCTCGGCATCCTCGAGCAGGTCTCCCCACATCGACCGGCGGACCGGCCAGCACATCACCGTGCGCTCGTGCCGCTCCCACTCCGCGGGCCACCGAGTCACGGGGCCGCGTCGCCCGCCGTCGAGCGCCCGTCGAGCGTGGTGATCGGTCCGTAGAGATCGGGTCGACGGTCCCGGAAGAGTCCCCAGGCCGCGCGTTGACGCCGGAGTTCCTCCCGGTCGAACGTGGCGACCAGCACCGCGTCGGCGTCACGAGTCGCCTCGGCGACCTTCGCGCCGGTCTGGTCGGCGATGAACGATGCGCCGTAGAACGTGATGTCACAGGTCGTACCGACCTCGTGGCCGAAGCGGTTGGCCGCGACGACCGGCATCAGATTCGCGCCCGCGTGCCCCTGCATCACCCGCTGCCAGTGGCCACTCGAGTCCCACGTCGGGTCGGGCGGTTCGGTCCCGATCGCTGTCGGGTACAGCAACACCTCGGCGCCGAGCAGTGCCATCGAGCGCGCCGCTTCGGGGAACCACTGGTCCCAGCAGATCCCGACGCCGATCGTTCCGTGCCGCGTCTCCCAGACGCGAAAGCCGGTGTCGCCAGGTGAGAAGTAGTACTTCTCCGTGTAGCCGGGCCCATCGGGGATGTGGCTCTTGCGGTACCGGCCGAGCGCGGTGCCGTCACCGTCGACGACGACCACGGTGTTGAACAGCGCCTGTCCCGCTCGTTCGTAGATGCTCAGCGGGAGGACGACGTCGAGCTCCGCCGCGAGCGCGGAGAAGTGTCCGATCGTCGGATGACCATCGATCGGCAGTGCCAGGTCGAGGTGTTCGGGCAGTTGGTCCTTGCAGAAGTACGGACCCTCGAACAGTTCGGGGAGGAGGACGATCCGCGCCCCCTGATCGGCAGCTTCCCGCACGAGGCGTTCGGCGGTGTCGACATTGGCCGCGACGTCATCGGCCATCGTCATCTGAATGGCAGCGACCGCGAGATGTGTCACGGCCCGCACGCTAGTACCGCTCCAGCGAACGTCCCGCCGGCCGTTGCCCCGAGTCGCGGTCTGCTACTGCTCTCGAGCGACCAGCGGCGCCTCGGCCTCGGGACGGCCGACTCCGTTCCATCGGGCCTTCGCGAACGCGTCGAGGAGCAGCCTCGTCGATGCGGGCAGGCTGTCGGCTCGGGTGAGGGCGTCCGACACGAGGCCGCGCACGTACCGGTCCCGGTCCTCGAGGACGATCTGCAGCATGACGTCGGCCTCGGCCGCGGCGATCGTGTTGTTCTGGACGTACTGCACGATGGCGGTCGCCACGGACTGTCGAACGGTCGACCGCTCCAGCCCGCCGGCGGTGGTGTTGTCGGGCTCGGCTCCTGGTTCCAGTCGCCGCAGCAGCCGCTCCAGCACGTCCGTTCCTTCGAAGCCCCCAGCGCGTGCGACCTGTCCGAGTGCGTAGCTGGCGTTGGATCGAGCGAGGTCGTCCGGGTCGGATTCGATCACGCGCAGGAGCGCCTCGACGCTGTCGGGTGACCGTGCAGTGTCGACGGCGCCGAGCGCGAAGGCTGCCATTCGTCGCACCTCGGGCCGCCGATGGTCGAGGGCCGTCGTCACCGGCTCCGAGGCCACGGCGCCCATGGCGCGGAGTCCGTAGCAACTCGAGCGGCGAGCCGATTCGTCACCGTTCAGGAGGGCGTCGAGCAGGGCGTCGAGCGCGGCGCCAGACCCATCCTCGGCGAGGGTGTACGCCGCGTCGACGCGCTGATCCTCCCGCCCGGTGGCGAGCAGACCGGCGACGACGTCGACCTCGCACGGCCGAGACGGAAGCTGCGCACCGCGGCTCCATGCCCAGATCTGGCGTCGGACCGACTCGGTCTCGGTACGAGCGCCGACGTCCGGGGCCTCGTCGCTCTGGTTGGTCCACGCGGGCTCCACGGGTTCCCGTGTTCGGGCGAAATAGAACTTCAGCATGAAGCGATCGAGCGCCCCGGGATGCTTGCTGGTGCCGCGATGCACGAGGTCGTAGTTGAGCAGGACGACGGAACCGGCGGGGACATGGACGTGCATCCGCTCGAGTTCGGGGATCCCCAGACTGGCGAGCGCCCGCGAGATCTCGCGGTGCCGATGGTCGAGGTCGTCGTGACCGAGGGCGTCGGCGCCAACGCTGCGGCCGATGTCGTCGCCCGGGTACCAACCGTCACCGCGCTCACAGTCCTGGGTCCAGTACTGGGATCCCTTCACGATCTCGGTC
>JBAWHL010000097.1:0-9125 GCA_049593815.1 Ilumatobacteraceae bacterium
GAATCCAACCAGGCCCGGATCGACCGAACGTCGGCCAACGCCGACTCGATCGACGCCGGCGAACCCGGCACCGCACGAGCTGTGTCGACCCGACGAACCCGCTCGACGACCACCCCGATCCCCATACCGACAACCGTAGAGAAGGGGTGTCACACAGTTGCCGGGAGATGACCCGGTGACGGAACGAACGTGCGGGCAGTAGGTTGTACCTCCTGCGGCGGCCGAGCTCCGGCAACGCCACCACGGACTACATATCGAATACGGGGCTGACTGGTTTCGACGTCAGTAACGCTGTTCGAGTTTGCGACCCGAGTTTCTCAGACTCGTAAAACGGGGAAACCAACAGAATTGCCGAAGAGCAGTTCGCTCTCGCCGCCTGATTCACATCAAGTGAGCGAAGAGTCATCGTGAGCAGAAATGTCGCACGGGGCCAATCCATCACAGCCCGGCAACAGAAGTGAGGGATGACGGTGGGAAAGACCACTGCCAGCGGGAAAGACTGCTGACTTTCAGGAAAGACTGAGCGTGGTCCGCCTCGAGCGGACAGCCGACCCGTCGGTGTCACAGCGTCAGTGGCAATACCGGGAATGGTCGTAGCAAGTTCGTTCACCGGCTGATGGACGGGGGTTCGATTCCCCCCAGCTCCACACGCGCGCCGCACATGGTTGTCGACCGGGTCGACGACCGAGCGCGAAGCGATCGAGCCAGCCGTCGCACTCGGGTGCACCGACGGCCGCGGCCGAGTCAGCGCAACTGCGCGAGAGCTTGCTCGTGAACATCGAGATCGCGAGGCACACCGTCGGCCCACGACGATCCGTGCACGATCAGTTCGTCGAACCCCAGTGCGGCGGCGCGCTCGGCAGCGTCGAGGTAGCTGTCGACGCTCGACGCTGGGAGCACCCGTCCGAAGCCGAGCAGCACCGACCGCCGAACGCTCGCTGGGTCGCGCCCCTGCCGCTCACAGGCCTCGCCGAAGCCTGCGACTTGACGGCCCACGAGCTGCCAGAACTCGTCGCCTTCGAGCTCGGCGGTGCCGGGCCCGCCATACGTGTTCCAGGTGTCGGCGTGGGCCGCTGCCAGCGCCAGCGATCGTGGACCGTGACCGGCGAGGAGCAGCTCGGGGGACCCGACGCCTTCGGGTCGCGCCGTCGTCTGGAGTCCACGGAACGACATGGTGTCACCCTGCCAGTCGGTCGCACCGTCGAGCACCGCGAGGCACCCACGAACCACGTCGGTGAACCGGTCCGACATCTCACCGACGGATCCACGAACGCCTCGATCGGCCTCGGCACAGAAGGACGCGCCAGCGCCGATACCCATGATGAGTCGACCGGCGCTGAGGTCCTGCACGGTCATCGCGATCCGCGCCAGGGACACCGGCGTGCGGAACACCGAGGACGCGACCAGTGTTCCGAGCATGATCCGATCGGTGATCGCCGCCGCCGCCGTGAGCGTGGTGAACGCCTCACCAAGCCACAGCTCGGGGAACATCGGATGCGTGAGGTGATCCGCCGTGTACACCACGTCGTACCCCACCTCCTCCGCCCACCGGTACCCGCGTGCCTGCGCGCTCCAGGGCCCCACGGGCGGCAGGACCAGACCGAGATGGCTGAAGCTCGTGGATGCATCTTGCGATCCCGCTGTTGGGTCGCCGAGGCCCGCGAGCCCCGAGTGCCGCCGACGACGTCGAGGTGATGGTTCCGATGGCCTCCTGACGGTCCCATCGGTGACGTGCCGATCACCCCAGATCGAGAAGCGGGGCGGCGGAGTCCAATCGACCCATCCGCGAAGTTCGCGTTTCGGCTCGGCGCTGCCACACTGGCCCCATGTTGAATGACGGGCTCACGGCGATCTACGACGAGATTGTCAGTGCGAACCCGGCACAACCGGAGTTTCACCAGGCCACGCTCGAGGTTCTCGAATCGATCGGCCCGGCGATCGACAAGCACCCGGAATTCGCGAAACACAAGATCATCCAACGAATCTGCGAACCGGAACGCCAGATCATCTTCCGGGTCCCGTGGCAGGACGATCATGGCGAGGTGCAGATCAACCGCGGCATCCGCGTCGGGTTCAACAGCGCCCTCGGTCCATACAAGGGTGGCCTGCGGTTCGCGCCGTCGGTCGACCTCGGCGTGATCAAGTTCCTCGGTTTCGAGCAGATCTTCAAGAACGCACTGTCGGGTCAGCCGATCGGCGGCGGGAAGGGCGGCGCCGACTTCGACCCGAAAGGCCGTTCCGAAGACGAGGTGATGCGGTTCTGCCAGAGCTTCATGACCGAGCTCTACCGTCACATCGGCGACGTGACCGACGTTCCGGCGGGCGACATCGGCGTCGGCCAACGCGAGATCGGCTACCTCTTCGGGCAGTACAAGCGCATCACCAACCGGTACGAGTCGGGTGTCATCACCGGCAAGGGCACCACGTGGGGCGGCTCGCTGGTGCGCACCGAGGCGACGGGGTACGGCGCCGTGTTCTTCGCACAGGAGATGCTGCGGGTCACCGATCGCTCCCTCGACGGCATGCGGTGCGTCGTGTCCGGCTCGGGCAACGTCGCCATCTTCGCGATCGAGAAGCTCCAGCAGCTCGGCGCCGTCGTCGTCGCCTGTTCGGATTCGGGCGGCTTCGTCCACGAACCCAACGGCATCGATCTCGACCTGTTGAAGCAGATCAAGCTCGTGGAACGGGAACGGCTCTCCGCGTACGCCGAGCGACGTGGGGCGACCTACTCGACGGCGTCGATCTGGAACGTCCCGTGCGACCTGGCCTTCCCCTGCGCCACACAGAACGAACTCGACGCGTGCGCCGCCGCCACCCTGGTCGAGCACGGATGCGTCGCCGTCGTCGAAGGGGCGAACATGCCCTGCACACCGCAGGCCGTCGAGGTGTTCCGGGCGGCCGGCGTCCGATTCGGGCCAGGCAAGGCGGCGAACGCCGGGGGCGTCGCGACCTCGGCACTCGAGATGCAGCAGAACGCCAGCCGGGATTCGTGGAGTTTCGAATCGACCGAGCAGCGTCTTGCGGAGATCATGGCCACGATCCACACGACGTGCCTGCGCGTCGCCGACGAGTACGGCGCCCCCGGCGACTACGTCGTCGGCGCCAACATCGCAGGTTTCGAACGCGTCGCTCGCGCGATGCTCGCCCTCGGCCTGATCTGAGATCGCCGGCCGGCGGCGCTCAGGCGTCGCGCAGGTCGTGCTGGCGGCGTCGCAGGAACGACCGTTCCGCCTCGTTGGTGCTGCACTCGATGGCCTGGCGCAAAGCGACCTCGGCGTCGTCGAGGCGATCGAGCCGGGCGAGCACGTCGGCGCGAGCCGTGTGGAAGTACACGTAGCCGTCGATGTCGCCGGTCAGGTCGTCGGCGAGCGGAATTGCGTCGAGGGCCGCCAGGCCCGCCGACGGACCGTGCACCCGGTCGACGGCGATCGCCCGGTTGAGCGCCACCAGCGCGCTCGGCTCGCGCTGGAGCAGCACGTCGTAGAGCGCGAGGACCGACGGCCATGCGGTCGCGTCGAAACTCGGCGCCGTGGCGTGCAGTGCGGCGATCGCCGCTTGGAACTGGAAGGAACCGCCGCGCTCGAACGAGTGGGCCCGCGCCAGTTCGGCGAGACCGCGAGCGATCATCGCCTGGTCCCACAGCGTGCGGTCCTGATCGGCGAGCAGGACCGGGCGGCCGTGCGGGTCGAGACGGCTCGGCCGCCGGGCGTCGGTCAGCAGCAGGAGCGCGTGGAGCCCGGCGACCTCCGGGTCGTCTGGGGCGAGCCGGCTCAGCAGCGCTGCGAGCCAGATCGCCTCCTCGCAGAGGTCGCCACGGATGAAGGCCGTGTCGGTTGCGCTCGCATGACCCTCGGTGAAGATCGATGCGATCACTTCGCACACCGCACCGACACGTTCGCCGAGGGTTCGGACGCTCGGCGGATCGAAGGGGATGCGGGCGTCTCTGATCTTGGACTTGGCACGGGTGAGCCGGCGCGTCATCGTGTCCTCGGACACCAGGAACGCGCGCGCGATCTGCGGCGTCGAGAGCCCGGCGACGATCCGCAAGGTGAGCGCCACCTGCGCTTCCGCCGGGAGCGCCGGGTGGCAGCAGCCAACCAGCAGGGCGAGCTGGTCGTCGAGCGCTCGATCTCCGTCGAGGTCGAGATCCGACGGTTCTGCCAGATCGGCCGGGTTGTCGACCGCGGCCGCTGCCAGCGCTGGGAGGCGATCCTCGAACCGCCGCATCCGGCGGATCTGATCGATGGCCTTGCGGCGACCGGTCGTGACCAGCCACGCACCCGGACGGTCGGGGACCCCGTCGACGGGCCACCGGGTCGCCGCCTCGACGAACGCGTCCTGCGCGGCATCCTCAGCGATCCCGAGGTCGCCGACGTCGCGCAATAGCGTGGCCACCAGCCGGGGCCACTCCTCGCGGAAGACGTCGGCGACGCCCATCGAGTTCAACGGCGGACCGCCGAGTCCTGCCTCGTCAGAGGTCGAACTCCATCACGGGTCGCACTTCGACGGTGCCGAAGGTCGAGTTCGGGATCTTGGCCGCCCAGTCGAGTGCTTCGTCGAGGTTGGCGACGTCGATCAGGTAGAAGCCACCGATGACCTCCTTCGACTCGATGAACGGCCCGTCGGTCACGATGCGCTTGCCGTCGCGCACCTGCACGGTGCTGGCGGTCTCGATGCCCTGCAGGGCTTCGCCGCCGACCAACGCTCCCGACTCGATGAGCGCCTGGCTGTAGGCCTCCCACTCCCCCATGTAGGGGCCGAATGCGTCGCTGTCCGGAGTCGGTTCGTCGGCGGGGTCGCTGGCGAGGATGAGCATGTACTTCATGAGGTGACGTCCTTTGGTCGGTGTTCGTCGTTGATTGTCACAGAGACGACGAACGCCGTGACCGGAACCGGACACATTCCGCGAAAATTCGTGGAGGTGGCCGCCGCCCGGAGGCGACGGTCAGCCGACCGGGTAGCCAGCGGCGACGATCGCCGCAGAGATCGCCGCCTGGTCGACGACGGCCGGATCGAAGGTCACCGAGACCTGCTTGGCGTCGACGTCGACACTGCTGTCGCTGACACCGCCGACGTCTTCCAGCGACTCCTCGATGTTCAGCTTGCAGGCACGGCAGTGCACGGTCGGCACGTTCAGGGTTGCGGTCTCCATGGTGGTCCTCTCGGGTGGTGGGTTCAGGGCGGACGATTCAGGTGGCGGGTATCGGGGCCGTGGTGGTCCCGGTGAAGCGTCGCAGACGGAGGCTGTTGCTGACGACGAAGACACTGGAGAATGCCATGGCAGCACCCGCGAGCATCGGGTTCAGGAGACCCGCCGCGGCGAGTGGCAGCGCGGCGACGTTGTAGGCGAAGGCCCAGAACAGGTTGCCCTTGATCGTCGCGAGCGTCCGCCGTGACAGCCGGATCGCGTCGCCGACGCTGCGGAGATCGCCACGCACCAGGGTCAGGTCGCTCGCTTCGATGGCGACGTCGGTGCCGGTCCCCATCGCCAGGCCGAGATCGGCCTGGGCGAGAGCGGCAGCATCGTTGACACCGTCACCGACCATGGCGACGACGTTGCCCTCGCCCTGCAGCCGGCTGATGACCGCCACCTTGTCCTCGGGCAGCACTTCGGCGACGACGTCGGTGGCGTCGATCCCGACCTCGGCCGCGATCGCCGACGCAGCTCGTTGGTTGTCGCCGGTCAGCAGCATCGGACGCAGACCCAGGCGACGCAGTTCCGTGATCGCCTCGATGCTCGTCGGCTTGATCGTGTCGGCCACGACGAGCACTCCGCGGATCTCGCCGTCCCAGCCGACGACGATCGGCGTGCGGCCCTCCGCTTCGGCGGCGTCCTTCGCCGCACGAAGGGGTCCGTCGAGGTGGATCGCCCAGTCGTCGACGAACCGTTCGCGACCAGCGACCACGGCGCGGCCCTCGACGATGCCCTGCACACCGAGCCCCTGCGTGCTGGCGAACCCCTCGACGGGCAGGAGGTCGATTCCGTCGGCGCTCGCTGCGGCCGCGACCGCGCGGGCGATGGGATGCTCCGAGGCGTCCTCGAGGGAGCCTGCGACCAGCAGGAGCTCGTCCGGGTCGACGCCGTCGGCGGCGACGACGTCGATCAGCGACATCACCCCGGTGGTGACCGTGCCGGTCTTGTCGAGGACGATCGTGTCGACACGACGGGTGGACTCCAGCACTTCGGGGCCCTTGATGATGATCCCGAGCTGCGCCCCACGCCCGGTGCCGACCATGATCGCGGTGGGCGTGGCGAGCCCGAGCGCGCACGGGCAGGCGATGATCAGCACCGAGACCGCGGCGGTGAACGCAGCGTTGGCGCCCTCCCCCATCGCGAGCCAGACGGCGAGCGTGCCGAGCGCGAGCAGCAACACGATTGGAACGAAGATCGCCGACACCCGGTCAGCGAGTCGTTGGACCGGCGCCTTCCCGGTCTGCGCGTCCTCGACGAGCTGCGCGATTCGTGCCAGCTGGGTGTCGCCGCCCACGCGAGTCGCGCGGACGATGAGCCGCCCTCCGGCGTTGACGGTGGCGCCGGTGACAGCGTCGCCAGGGCCGACTTCGACAGGGACGGACTCGCCGGTGAGGAGCGCCGTGTCGATGGCAGAGGTGCCCTCCTCGACGACGCCGTCGGTGGCGACCTTCTCGCCGGGACGCACGACGAATCGGTCACCGACGGCCAGTTCGGCGATCGGCATGCGGATCTCGGAATCGCCGCGGAGCACGGCGACGTCCTTCGCGCCGAGTTCGAGCAGTGCGGTCAGCGCAGCGCCGCTGCGACGCTTCGCTCGGGCTTCGAAGTAGCGGCCGGCGAGAATGAACGTCGTGACGCCTGCGGCGACCTCGAGGTAGATCTGGCTGGCACCCATGCCGCGTTCAGCGGTGAAGGTGAATCCGTGTGTCATGCCGGGTTCACCGGCGTCGCCGAAGAACAGTGCGTAGAGCGACCACCCGAACGCTGCCGTCACGCCCACCGAGATCAGCGTGTCCATGGTGGCGGTTCCGTGGCGCAGGTTGACCCAGGCCGCTCGATGGAATGGCCATGCACCCCACGTGACGACGGGGGCGGCGAGGGTGAGGGACAGCCACTGCCAGTACTCGAACTGCAGGGCGGGGACCATCGCCATCAGAACGACGGGGACGGTGAGGACGACCGAGCCGATCAGACGCTGACGCAGGGCGATCGTCTCCTGGTCGTCGGTGGACGAACCGCCGGTTCCGTTCGAGTCCGTTGGAGTGACGTGCGCGTTTCGGGCCCCGTAGCCGGCGCTCTCGACTTCGGCGACGAGGTCGTCGATGCTCACGGAGTCCGGCGCGGTCACGCGGGCCCGTTCGGTCGCGTAGTTCACCGTGGCGGTCACACCGTCGAGCTTGTTCAGGCGACGCTCGACCCTCGACGCGCACGACGCGCAGGTCATACCGCTGATCAGCAGGTCGACATCGGTCTCAGCCATGGTTCGAACATACCCCTGCGGGGTATCGAGCACAACCTCCCGAACACATACCCCATGGGGGTACAATCTCGTCCATGGAACGCGGCTACACGACAGAGAAGGACAACTACCTCAAGCGGCTCCGCCGTGTCGAAGGCCAAGTACGCGGCCTGCAACGGATGGTCGAAGACGACGAGTACTGCATCGACGTCCTGACGCAGGTCAGCGCAGCGACCAAGGCGCTCCAGAGCGTCGCCCTCGGACTGGTCGACGAACATCTTCGCCACTGCGTCGCTGGAGCGATGGCCTCGGACCCCGAGGAGGCCGACCGCTTGATCACCGAGGCCACCAAGGCGATCGAGCGCCTCGTGAAGTCGTAGCCCGAGCCCCTGACGTCAGGACCTTGCGGCCCGCCGGTACTCCCGTTGCGCTTCGTCGACGAGCGCAGCGACGTCACGGTCCAGCAGCACACCTGCGGACACGGCTGAACGGGCAGCGTCGGTGAAGCGTTCCAGGTAGGTCTCCTCGCTGCCGTAGAGCGAGTCGAGCGTCGTGGAGTCGAATGGGTGACTCGATCCCCACAACATGCTGTAGATGTCGTCGCCCAACGGGATCGCGCTGTTCTGTGCCACCGGCACCTCGGCCTGCGGAAGCCGAACGCCGCCGACCGCGATGCCGTGGACATCGCGTACGACCTCGGCTGGTTCACCGGCGAACTCGATCAACGGCTGTGTCGGTGGCGGCGGACCACCGGCGACCCAACGATTGAGGTGATGGAGCGCGGCGTCGTACAGCGGGGTGATCGCGATGCGGTTCATCTGCTGCATGACCGGCTGCGGCGTGCCGAACTCGCGCTCGTATTTCGGTGCACGGACATCCATCGCCTGAATCGAGACGTGGCAGGTTCCGGCCGACTCCCAGTACCGGAACCGGTCGGTGTCCGGCTGGCGGACGTCGTGGCAGGCGATCGCCTCCAGCTCGGAGTTGACCACCATCACGGGAACGTCGAGATCGTCCCGGATCAGGTTCGAACCGCGAAGCCCGACCCGGGAGCCGGTGCCCGTGGTGGACGGCGCGTTGATGTTCACGATGGCGTCACCAACTTCGAGCGCGGACGCTGATCCGAAGTAGATCTGCAGGAAGAACCCGTCGTACGCACGAGCGAGCGGGTGAATGGCGTTGACGTAGGTGGCGAGGCGGCCGGCCGACTGCGAGGCACCCATGCCGATGACCCGATCGACCGACAGCCCGCCGAGCGGGTCGACGCCCGACTGACCGCGGTCGGCACCGACGGCGCGGGCGACCTGGGTGAAGATGTCGTACGAGGCGTCGTCGGTGGGGATGCTGAGCGACCCGTAGCGACTGGGATCCCAGGCCGCGAGACCCTGGCTGTTGGTCGGGAACCCGTCGACGCCCACTCGCTGCACCGTGGCCAGCGCGACGGCGTAGCCCCCTTCGAAGAACTCGTCGCTCTCGCCTCCGAACAGTTCGTACCCGGCGGTGACGTTGTTCCACGAGACGACGACGGTGCCGTTGAACCGGTCGGCGTCTGCCGGCCGATAGACGAGGACCCGCGTCGTGTAGGGCACCGAGCCAGTCGGCTCGGCCGACCACTTGCCGTCTCTCCCCCACTCGCTGCCGGATGCCTGCCGATGGGTCGTCGCGTCGCCGGAGAGGAAGTACTCCTCGGCG
>JBAWHL010000098.1:0-5593 GCA_049593815.1 Ilumatobacteraceae bacterium
ATCGAGCACATCCCCCTCGACAACGCCGGCGCGTGCACGGCGGCATGGCTCGAGGACTGGGCTCCGGGCGACGGTGCCATCCTGGTGCGACCCGACCAGCACGTCGCCTGGCTCGCAGCGACATCAGCCGACACGCCGATGCTCGGCGAGGCCACCGCTCGCATCGCGTGCGTGTGACTCGACGAATGAACCGGGCCGGACTGCGAGAATGACCCGATGGCAGAGGAGTTCGAGTTCCAGGACCTGAGCGGCAGCGTCTTCTGGGGGGTCGACCTGCGACGGTCGACGTTCCGGGACGTCGACCTCACCGGCGCCCGGATCTCCCACGCACGGTTGGTCGACGTCAGCGTCGATGCAGAGATCGATCAGGTCGTCATCAACGGCGTCGACGTCACCGCGTACGTCAACGAGCGCGACGAATGGTTCACGCTGCGATCGCAGGTTCGACCGACCGATGCGGCGGGCATGCGGCAGGCGTGGCACGCGTTCGGCACGGCCTGGGCGGCGACGATCGACCGGGCACGTGCACTGCCCGATGGACGGGTGCACCAATCGGTGGACGCGGAGTGGTCCTTCGTCGAGACGATCCGCCACCTCGTGTTCGCGACCGACAAGTGGTGCACCGTGCCGATTCTCGGGGGGTCCTTCCATCCGATCGGGCTGCCCAACACCGGGTCCGCCGGCCTCGACTGGCCCGACATCGACACCGCTGCCCGTCCGACCATCGACGAGGCCGCCGCCGTGTGGCACCAGCGATCTCGAGCACTCGGCGACCACCTCGCCGACCTCGACGACGACTCGGCGACGCTCGACCGGGAGGTCGACATCATCGAGAACGGAGCGACCGCCGTGCGCCACTGCATCGGTGTCGTCTTCGAGGAGCACTTCGAACACCTTCGGTACGCGATCCGCGACCTCGATCGTCTCGGGTGACGCGTTCCCCGTCGCGACCGAACGGCGATCAGATCTCGACGACGGTGCCGACCTCGAAGACCCGGCTGCGAGGAAGGGAGAAGAACCTCGACGCGCTCGACGCACTGCGGTTCAGGCCGACGAAGAGATGCTCTCGGATCGGATGCATCCCCGGCGCCTTGGTCGACATCACCGCTTCACGACCGATGAAGTAGGTCGCCTGGTCGGGGTCGAAGTCCTGGCCGCCGAGATCCAGCGACCGCAACGCGTCGGGAACGTTCGGGGAGTCGAGGAACCCGAACACCAGGTCGACCTGCTGGATGCCCGGGCCGACCTTGCGCTGCGTCAGCCGCTCCTCGACCGGCACCCGCGGAACATCGGCGGTCTCCACCGCCACGAGCAACGTCAGGCGGTGGAGCACGTGGTTGTGCTCCAAGTTGGCGATCATCGCCGGCGGCGCGCACCCGGCGTCCTTGAACATGTAGACCGCCACACCAGGCACCCTGGCCACGTCGTCGGCGACGGCAGCGTGCACCACCGACTCGATCGGGCGTTCGCCGCGATGAATCCGCTCGGCGACCAACTGACGGCCGCGCCGCCACGTCGTCATCAGCGTCACCAACACCAGGCCGACGACGAGCGGGAACCACCCGCCGGACACGATCTTGGGAAGGTTGGCCGAGAAGAACGCCGTGTCGACGATCAGCAGCGGGATGCAGACAGCCAGACCTCGCGCCGTCGACCATCCCCAACGAACACGGGCCACCCGGTAGAACAGCAGGGTCGTGATCAGCATGGTCATCGTCACCGCGATGCCATAGGCGGATGCCAGATTGCTCGAGGTCCTGAATCCGAGCACGAGGCCGACGCACCCGACCATCAGCAACCAGTTCACGACCGGGACGTAGATCTGCCCGACATGGTCGGACGACGTGTGCACGATGCGCATGCGCGGGAGGTAGTCGAGTTGCACCGCCTGCGCAGTCAACGAGAACGCCCCCGAGATCAATGCCTGGGAGGCGATCACGGTCGCGCACGTGGCGAGGACCGCGAGGGGCAGGATCGCCCACGATGGCGCCAGCCGGTAGAAGGGGCTCTCGATTGCCGCGGGGTCCGCACCGAGCAGCGCGGCCTGGCCGAAGTAGTTGAGCACGAGCGCCGGCAGCACGAGCACGTACCAGCTGAACTGGATCGGGCGCCGACCGAAGTGCCCCATGTCGGCGTAGAGCGCTTCGCCGCCGGTGACCACGAGGAAGATCGACCCGAGCGCGATGAACGCCCGCAGCGGTTCATCGACGAAGAACTCGGTCGCCACCGTCGGCGAGACCGCCCGCAGGACCGCAGGGTGCTGGAGCACCTGACGCAGACCGAGCACCCCGAGGGTGACGAACCAGATCAGCATCACCGGTCCGAACACCCGTGAGATCTGTGCGGTGCCACGCCGCTGCACGGCGAACAGCCCGACGAGGATGACGATCGAGATCGGGATGACGAAGCGTTCGAACGCGTCGCTCGCCACCTCGAACCCTTCCACCGCGCTGAGCACGGAGATCGCCGGGGTGATCAGCCCGTCGCCATAGAGCAGCGCTGTGCCGAAGACGCCGAGGGAGATCACTGCGGCGAGCGCCCCCTTGGGATTCCCCGACCTCGGCGCGACCAGTGCGGTCAGCGCCAGGATTCCACCCTCGCCGTGGTTGTCGGCGCGCATGACCAAGGCGAGGTACTTGATGGAGATGACGATCAACAGCGCCCAGAACACCACCGAGGCAACGCCGTACGCGTTGTCGACGTCGACGGTCAGATCGGCGTGGTCGAAGCTCTCCCGGATGGCATAGATCGGACTCGTGCCGATGTCGCCATACACGATGCCGAGCGCTCCGAACCCGAGAGCGGCGATGCCACCCCGACCAGCTGTCTGCGTCTCGTTCGCGGTCACGTCTCCACGCTGTCGTCGTGCGTCGCTCACCTGAGCGGCGCCCGACTCAGCAGTGAATCAGCGATCCAGGAGCTTCGCGCGCACGAGGTCCGTCTCGGGAGCGCTCAGCGGGCGATTCGTCTTGATGCGCACGGTGACGGTGTCGGGCGTTCCGTCACCTTCACGCTCGCCATCGGGCTCGTGGGTCTCGATGTCGCGCAGGAACACCACGCCGGTGAGGCCGACGTCGTTGGAGGCATCGGTGAGTCGCTCGACGGCGGCGCGTTCGTCCGCTGACGCCCACTCCTCGAGGGGTACGGCGATGTCGCTGATCGCCGGGAGTTGCGACAGGTTGGTGACCGAATCGATCGCCGCGTGGCCGGCGTGCCAGGTCGCGCCGTCGGGGGTGCGCAGTCGGATGGACGCCGTTCCGATGAGGTCGACGGTGCCGCGAACCTCGGTTCCCGACACCCGCAGGACGACCTCGTCACCGACGGCGTAGCGGTCTTCGAGGAGGCCACGGGTCCCGGCGAGGAAGTCCTTCACGAGGTCCTGACCGCTCAAGGCGATGGCGACACCGATGAACCCGGCGCTGGAGATCGCGAAGACGAGGTCGACACCGAGCAGCTCGAGCGCCCAGAAGACACTCAACGTGAAGATCACCACGGTCACGAGGTGACCGAGCATGCGTGCGACGGCGTCGGCCCGCTGGCGCTTGCGGAAGTCGGCCAGGCCGTCGTCGCCGAGTCGATCGAGACGGACGCGCCAGCTTCCCGATGAGCGTTGGGCGCGCCGCACGGCGCGTCGAGTCAGCGTCCGGATCGTCGCTCGGGCCAGCCACGACGCGACGATTGCGAGCGGCAGGAGCACGAGGGCTTCGGAGGCGGGTGCGAACCAGGAGAGCATTGGCGTGGTCTTTCTGCGTGCCGAACGGCACCGGGTGAAGATGACAAAAGCGTTACATTTGCGTTACGGAGTCATCTTGGCACCACCGCTCACGATTGCAACCGCGGCAAAGGATCCGACAACGTGACATCGCTCACGTCGCGGTGCCGATCAGCGATATCGTGCGCGCGTGCCCCCGACTCGCCGCCGTCCCCGAACCAGCCTCGGTTGGCGCGAATGGGTCGCACTCCCCGACTGGAACATCGCCCACCTCAAGGCGAAGGTCGACACCGGCGCGCGCACCTCGTCGCTCCACGCGTTCGGCCTCGAGTGGTTCGATCGCGAGGACGAACCATGGGTCCGTTTCGAACTCCACCCCTGGCAACGCTCGGTCGACGACGCCGTCATCGCCGAGGCCGCCGTCGTCGCCACCCGCGACATCAAGAGCTCGTCGGGAGCCGTCGACCACCGACCTGTCGTGCGCACCACGATCGTCCTCGCCGGGCAGCCCGTCGTCGCCGAGATCACCTTGACCCGACGTGACGAGATGGGGTTTCGCATGCTGATCGGTCGGGAAGCTCTCCGCGGCCGCTTCGTCGTCGATCCCGGCGTCTCCTACATCGGCGGGCGCCCCGAGAAGGCCATCCGACGCAAGAACCGTGGTGAGACTCCCGGTCAAGGATCCAAACGCAGCAACCCGCCCGCAGCAACCCGCAGGAAGTCCCCGTGAAACTCGCCATCCTCTCCCGTGCCCCACGCGCCTACAGCACCCAGCGCCTGAAGCTGGCCGCCCTCGATCGCGGTCACCAGTGCAAGGTGCTCGACACACTGCGCTTCGCCATCGACCTGTCCGGAGACGAGCCCGACCTGCAGTTCCGCGGCCGCCCGCTGTCCGACTACGACGCGGTGATCCCGCGCATCGGCGCATCGATCACCTACTTCGGTTCTGCCGTCGTGCGCCAGTTCGAGCAGATGGACGTGTTCACCCCGAACACCGCGACCGGCATCACCAACTCGCGCGACAAGCTGCGCGCGATACAGATCCTGTCGCGCCACGACATCGGGATGCCCGCGACCGCGTTCGTGCGCGATCGCAAGGACGTCCTGCCCGCGATCGAACGCGTCGGCGGGGCGCCGGTCGTGATCAAGTTGCTCGAAGGGACCCAGGGCATCGGAGTGATCCTCGCTCCGGACAAGAAGGTCGCCGAGGCGATCATCGAGACCCTCCACAGCAGCAAACAGAACGTCCTGATCCAGCAGTTCATCGCCGAGAGCCGGGGTCGCGACATTCGCGCGCTCGTCGTCGGCGATCGGGTGGTCGCCGCCATGCGACGGACGGCCCAGGGCGACGAGTTCCGGTCGAACGTCCACCGCGGCGGATCCGTCGAAGGCGTCACACTCGACGCGGCCTACGAGCGCACCGCGGTGCGCGCCGCGCAGATCATGGGCCTGCGTGTCGCCGGTGTCGACATGCTCGAGGGCAACGACGGACCGTTGGTGATGGAGGTCAACTCCTCGCCGGGGCTCGAAGGCATCGAGCAGGCGACGGGTCTCGACGTCGCCGGCGCCATCATCGACCACGTGGGCAACCAGGTCGCGTTCCCCGAGCTCGACGTGCGCCAACGCCTCTCGGTCAGCACCGGATACGGCGTCGCCGAGTTGCTCGTGCGTGAAGCCGGCGAGTTCGTCGGTCAGTCGATCGGAGCGTCGGGCCTCCGCGAGCGGGACATCTCCGTTCTGACGTTGCACCGCGACGCCGATGTGATCCCGAACCCGCGCGACACACGCATCCTCGAAGCCAACGATCGCCTGCTCTGCTTCGGCAATCTCGAAGCGATGCGCGACTTGATCCCGGCCCGGCGACGTCGACGGGCCCGCGTC
>JBAWHL010000099.1:0-1794 GCA_049593815.1 Ilumatobacteraceae bacterium
TCGGGACGTTCTCGGCATAGAAGACCGCCTCCTGGCTGGACGTGCAACCGGGCACTGCGCCATCGCCGACGACGACGTTGGCCCCCGCGGTCACCACGATGTCGTTCTCGAAGTAGTAGATCCCCGACGTGAAGAACGTCGGGCCGTCGAGGACGACCTCGTCGACGTAGGTGCCCGGGAAGTAGACGGTGCACTGCGCGAACCCGTCGGCCATCTCGGTGCCGACCGGCGAGCGCGGGCTGAGCGCATGCACGGGGAGGTTGGGGAGCCAGATTTTGTCGAGTTCCGAGTCGACGGTGGTCAGGCCCTGCCACTCCATCGGATCCGTCGTCGCCGCGTACACGGTGGCCTCGTCGCCGGTCGAGCGCAACACCCCGGGAATCGTCGAGCCGAGCCGGGTCGACACGAGGCCCTTGCGAACCTCCGCCGGATTGACGGTGTACGCGACGTCGAGGCTGTAGCACTTCGTCGAGACGGTCAGATCGTTGATCTGGAGGTCGGCGAGCGGGACGGCCACCGTGGTGCCGGCGTCGGCACACGTCTTGTAGAGCGCCGCCGGCTGAGCGAGGGCGACACGCATGCCGGCCTTGACGCCCTCGATGCGATGCGACTTCTCACTGAGGACCGTGTTCGCCCGCATGATCGTGACCGCGTAGGTCATCGCCGGCAGGACGATCAACGAGATGATCACGGTCATCACGAGCACCATCGGGAGCGCGCTGCCCCGGTCTCGCTCAGCCCGGCTCGTCACCGCGTCGCCCACGCCGAGTGCCGGCTCGGATGTCTGGGGGCCGGTCATTGCGTCACCGACAGCTGACAGGAGACCGCTTCGTTGGCCGCGATCCGCACCCGGACGCCCTTCCAAGCCCCGGCGTCGGGGATGTCGACCAGCTCGAACGGTCGGTTCTCGTTGCCGGCCCGACAGGTCCACGAGCCCGGGGTGTACCGGGTGAGCTCGGTGTAGTTCTGCGGGACGATGTCGACGGTCACGTACTGGCCGTTGGGCACCGGGAAGTCGAACGTGCCGGTGACGAACTGCTGGTTGGTCACCACGAAGCTCGGCTCGAACGGCACCGCGTCACCGGCGGAGTCCGTGATCGCACTCGTCTGATACCGGAACGGATCACGGGCACTGGTCGACCCGTTGACCTTGGTCTGCAGGGTCAGCGTGCCGCCGCAGTCTCCGAGGGCCACGGCGGACATCGCTTCGTCGAACTGCGACCACTGCGGCAGGACGTACATGTCGGCGATGTCGGCGTTGGTGTAGCTCGAGCCGTCCCAGGTCGCCGGCGTGCCGTAGTCGTTGGCGGCGATCAGGTTGGCGAGGATCTTGCTGTTCTGCAGCTGATGCGTCGTCGCTGAGGCGTACCCCGTGTACGGCGGCTGGTTGTAGACCCGGTTGGTGCGGTAGTGGCTGGAACTGCCCGACTGTGAGCCGGTCCAGATCTCCCAGTCCGGTCCGTCGCTCCAGGTCTTCGAGACCGCCCTGTAGGCGGGGTTCGACGAGTTCGCGTTGTACTCGGTGGTGCTGACGGGGGTGTCGACGGTGTTCGTCCGCCGACCCAGGCTGTTGCCCGAATCCCACGGACGGGTGTTGACGATGCCGTCGTGCTCGGCCTTCGTGACCACTTCCCACCCGGAGTCGCGGCGGTTGCTCCTGGCGCTGTCGTACGTCGCTTCGTCGACCGGGACATACGGCGCATTGCGACTGCTCTTGACCCGGTAGTACGACTCGTAGACCGTCGCCTGCTTCACATGACTGTACGAGCCACGCTCGACGATGTCGGTGTAGCC
>JBAWHL010000100.1:0-3734 GCA_049593815.1 Ilumatobacteraceae bacterium
GCCACACCTGCTCCGACCGCAGCCGCCGACGCGCCGACGCAGCCCGACACGACGCCCAGCGACGCGGTCGTCGACGACGCCGCGACCGACGAGGCGAGCTCGAGCACCACCCCAGCACCGGTCACCGAGGACACCGATCCCCCGACTGCTCCGGTGGTGGTTCCCGAGGCGCTGCAGTTCAGCGCTCCGCTGGTCGGCGGCGGGGAGTTCTCCGGTGCCGACGTCGCCGACAAGCCGACCGTGTTCTGGTTCTGGGCACCCACTTGAAGCATCTGCAACCGTGAAGCTCCCTCGGTCGAGGAAGCAGCCCAGAAATTCGCCAGCGATGCCAACTTCGTCGGCGTCGCGTGGACCGGGAACGACGACTCGTTCCAGGGATTCATCGACAAGCACGGCTTGACCTTCCCCCAGATCAGCGACGATGCAGCCGACGTCTACGACCGATTCGGCGTGAGCTACCAGCCCGCCATCGTGATCGTGAAGGCCGACGGCAGCACCGAGTTGATCGCAGGAGCCGTCGACGGCGACCTGCTCGATCAGATCATCAGCGAAGCCACCTGAGCCCGCGGTCCTGATGCCGCCGGGAGTTCTCGGGCGCCGCGTCGGGTCACGAGTTGCGAGCTGGACCAGGCCCGCCTGCCGAGATCACCGTACGATCTGCCCATGAGAGTGGCGATCACGGGCGCAACGGGACTCATCGGGACCGCGCTGTGCGCGCATCTGCCGTCACGCGGCCACGAGCCCATCCGCATCGTGCGTGGCGACGCGGTCGGCACCGACATCCCGTGGGACCCGGCTGCGGGGCGACTCGATCCACACCGGCTCGACGGTGTCGACGCCGTCGTGCACCTCGCCGGTGCCGGCATCGCCGATCATCGCTGGACCGACGACTACAAGCGTCAGATCGCGGAGAGCCGCACGACGGGCACGACCTTGATCTCCGAAGCGATCGTCGCGTCGGAGGACGGCCCGTCCGTGCTGCTGTCGGGCTCGGCGATCGGCATCTACGGCGCCCGAGGTGACGAGGATCTCGACGAACGCTCGGCACCGGGCGACGGGTTCCTCGCCGATGTCACCGTGCAGTGGGAGCGGTCGACCGCCGCGGCGGAGGCCGCCGGCGTCCGCGTCGCTCACCTGCGCACGGGCATCGTGCTGTCCGCCCACGGCGGCGCGTTGAAGAAGCAGCTGCCACTCTTCAAGTTCGGTCTCGGCGGCAGGATGGGGTCGGGCGACCAGTGGCAGAGTTGGATCACGATCGACGATCAGGTCGCGGCGATCACCCACCTCCTCGACGCCGACACGTCGGGGCCGGTGAACCTCACGGCCCCGAATCCGGTCACCAACAGCGCGTTCACCGCGGCGCTCGGCGCCGTGTTGGGTCGACCGACGTTCATGCCGATCCCGAAGTTCGGACCGCGCCTCCTGCTCGGGCGCGAGTTGGCGGAGAACCTGTTGTTCTCCGGCCAGAAGGTGCACTCGAGCGTGTTGCAGGGCGACGCCGGATTCGAGTTCCAGCACGCGGAGATCCGCGATGGCCTGCGGTCCGTGCTGCGCTCCTGACCTGGTCAGCGCATCGAGTTCGGCAACTCGCGACCGATGAGCCAGACTGGCGGCATGGCTGACGGCGAGACGGACGACACCACCGCTGGTGCAGGACCCGACGAACGCATCGTGCGCGGTGTGAAGTTCGTCCCCGCGGACCCACAGGCGATCTTCGACCTCCTCGCCGACCCGCGACAGCATGCGGTGTTCGACGGTTCGGGGAGCGTGCGGTCCGCCGATCCGGACAATCCGGAGCGGCTCTCGCTGGGCTCGAAGTTCGGCATGTCGATGAAGCTGGGCGTGCCGTACAAGATCACCAACGAAGTCGTCGAATTCGACGAGCCGAACGTGATCGCCTGGCGCCACATGGGGCACCACGTGTGGCGCTACCGGCTGCGCGCGGTCGATGGCGGCACCGAGGTCACCGAGGAGTTCGACTGGGGCGTGGCCCGGAGTCCGTTCATGCTCAAGGTGACCGGCGCACCGAAGAAGAACGCGCGCGCGATCGAGGCGACGCTCGACCGGCTCGCCGCACACTTCGACGCCGCGTCCTCCGACTGACGTCGGACCGTCGACGATCTCGGCTCGACCACTGGAAGGTTGAGCCGCGCAACAGTTGCGGGGTGTGGGTAGCCTGGGATCATGACGAAGTGGCTGACCCCGAGCGAGATGGCGGCATGGCGACCGTTCATCGAGACCTACGCGGACCTGATCAACGCCCTCGAGCGGGACCTCGCCGAACACGACATGACGCTCGGCGACTACCAGGTGCTGGTGTATCTGTCCGAAGCCGATGACCGATCGATGCGAATGTGCGATCTCGCCAGCCTGCTGCAACTCTCCCCCAGCGGCCTGACCCGCCGGCTCGACGGCCTCGTCAAGACCGGCTACGTCAGCCGTGCCGCATCGACCGAGGACCGCCGCGTGATGAACGCCACACTGACCGACGCGGGCGCGGAAGCGCTGAGCGCGACGGCACCGTTCCACGTCGCGAGCGTCCGTCGACACGTGTTCGATCATCTCGACGCCGACCAGGTCGATGCGCTCGCCAGCATCTTCGGCGCCATCGGCGCGGGGCTCTCGTCATGACCACGCTGCCACCGGGCTTTCGGAGCCACGTCGCCAACATCGGCATCAAGGACGACACCGACGACTTCGTCGTGATCGCCGCGGACCACCCCGTCGCCACCGCGGCAGTGTTCACCAGGAGCCGCTTCGCCGGGCCGAGCGTGACCCTCAGCCGGGCGCATGTCGCCGACGGGTCTGCAGCAGCGGTCGTCGTGATCTCGAAGAACGCGAACGTCGCCACCGGCGAGCGAGGCACCGCCGATGCGCTCGAGGTCGCGAGCCGTGTCGCCGGCCGTCTCGGGTGCGAACCGACCGACGTGATCGTCACCTCGACCGGCGTGATCGGCCGGACATACCCGATCGACCGAGTTCGAACTGGCATCGACTCGATGCCGGCACCACTGCTCACCGACGACGCTGCACGGCCCGCACGCGGCATGATGACCACCGACACCGTGGTCAAGCTCGCCGAAGCGACGGTGAGCGGAACGACCGCCCGGATCGTCGGGATGGCCAAGGGCGTCGGGATGATCGAGCCGGACATGGCAACGCACATCTCCCTGCTGTTCACCGACGCCGACATCTCTCGCGCCGATCTCGACGCAGCGTTCCGTCGAGTCGTGGACCGCACCTTCAACTGCGTGAGCATCGACACCGACACCTCGACGAGCGACACGTCGGTGATCATGGCCTCGGGGCTCGCCGGTGCGGTTCCACTGGACGCCTTCGAGGACGCGCTGTACGACGTGGCCGTCGATCTCACGAAGCAGATCGCGCGGGACGGCGAAGGCGCCCATTCGCTGATCGAGGTGCACGTCGACGCCGGTCGCGACCACGATCAGGCCAAGCGCGTCGCCAAGGCGATCGTCAACTCGCCGCTCGTGAAGACCGCAGTCCACGGCGGGGACCCCAACTGGGGGCGCGTCGCCATGGCGATCGGCAAGTGCAGCGACGACACCGACATCGATCAGGACGCCGTCGTCATCCGTTTCGGTGACCGCGAGGTCTACCCGACGCTGCTCGACGACCAGGCGCTGGCATCACTGTCGGGGTACATGAGCGGCAGCGACGTCCGCATCCACGTGTCACTCGGCACCGGGGTCGCAGCCGCCACGGTGTGGGGC
>JBAWHL010000101.1:0-5058 GCA_049593815.1 Ilumatobacteraceae bacterium
GCGACTCGAGGTGCGCAGCGTGATGGCCATCTCGTTCTGCTCAATCGAGGAGTTGGTGTTCTTGAAGTCGAACCGATTGGCGATCTCGCGCTGGGCTTGATCGACCGCGTTGCGAACTTCCTGGGCATCGACTTCGGACACGACATCGAAGGTGGGCATGTCTCCAGGGTAGCGAGCCGACCCGAGAGGGTGCGATGGTGAAATGGGCGCAAACCTGGCGTGGCGGATGCCGCATCGACCGGTACGCTCAGGCCGCCCTGTTCATCGCTCGTCCAGGGTACGCACATACAAGTCATGGGTCGGTGCCCGAGCGGCCAAAGGGAGCAGACTGTAAATCTGCCGGCATTGCCTTCGAAGGTTCGAATCCTTCTCGGCCCACCAGTTTCAGGTCAGAGCAGCAGCTGCATGATCGCGACGTCGAGCCAGCGGTTGAATTTCCGCCCGACCTCGCGTTCGACGCCGACCAATTCGAATCCGCACGCGGCATGCAATGCTCGCGATCCGGATCCGCTCGCCTCGATTCGGGCGACGATGGAATGGAAGCCAGAGTCGCGGGCCAGTCCGATCACATGCCTCATCAGCGCTCGCCCGATTCCCGATCGAGGGTGCTCGCGCGACACGTACACCGAGTTCTCCACGGTCGTGCGGTAGGCAGCCCGCTCCTTGTACGGCGAGAGTGCTGCGAAGCCGACGACCTCGTCGTCCAACAACGCG
Source organism: Ilumatobacteraceae bacterium (assembly GCA_049593815.1). Taxonomy (GTDB): domain Bacteria; phylum Actinomycetota; class Acidimicrobiia; order Acidimicrobiales; family Ilumatobacteraceae; genus Sva-07. Next base: position 715 of record JBAWHL010000101.1, read on the forward strand.
ACGACCGCCGAGAAGGCCCCGGAACGTTGAGTCAGCCATCGCTCTTGATCGTCCAGCGTTCGCGGGACGAGATCGAACGTGCTCGTGTGGCTCGTGACCTCGACGTTGTAGATGGTCATGATTGCCGTCGCGTCGTCGACGGTGGCGAGGCGCACCTGCAGGTCGTTCTCGATGCGAGTCACCGCTGCGAGGCTAGTCGTCGCTGCCGGATGTCGACCCGGCGATCAGCGTGATTGTTCGACATGCCAGGGGACACCCGATGCCGGGTCGTAGGAACAGGTCCGTCCCGTCGTGATGCTGGTTCGAAGGTGCTGTGCCAGGGAGAGCGATTGCTCAGCGACGTCGTCGATCGCTCGCCGAATCGCCTTGGTCACCCGGACCCTCGCCCGTTCGACCTCGGCCGAGGTCGAGACATGGTGGCGCGATCCAGCCAGCTCGCGGCGCAAGAACGAGAGCTCGGCATCCTCATCGATGGTGCGCACGGTCGCGGAGCGCAGTTGCTCCAGCCGACGCAGGTAGCTCGCCCTCGCGGCGTGATCGATCGCGGCTTCACTGGCGGTCGATGTCGGGAGCCCAGGGTCGGCAGCCGGGTCGAGTTCGAACACATCGAATCCGCGGCCCGGCGCTCCGAGCAGCCGGACGAGGTGACCGGCGCCGACGCCGCCGCGCAGCGTGGCGGAACCACTCGGATGCCGGAGGGTCCAGATGCCGTCGCGTTCGAGCGCGACCGGTCCGCCGGTCCCAGCGCTTCGAATGTCGTAGGCCAACGAGCGAGAACGCTCCGCCCAGGCGCTCAGCCCGAGGGACTCGAGTTCGTCGGCGGCTCGTTCCGCATCCTGCATCGCAGCGGCCGGGTCGGTGAGCGATCGGGCGACCGCTCGGTCGTAGCGCGTGAGCGAGGTCCAGGGCCCCGGGCGCCGAGTCGACAGCACGTACGCGAACCACCGTTCGCCTTCGGCGGGATCGCCCCAGCGCGAGGACAGGGACCCGACGACGCGGGCGACCGGCCCGTAGGACGCGTACCCAGACCCGTGCGTCGCGTCGAGTTGCGCATGCGGTCGGAGTTCCTCCAGGAGGATGCGGCCGCGGTTCTCGTCGTCGAGGGTGATCGCCACCAGGGCAAGCAGTTGCATGGTCACGACCCAGTTGAGGTCTCGGGGAACCACGGCGAACCGGTGTGCGCCAAGCCGTTCGAACACGTCTCGCGATTCATCGAGCGAACCGATCTCGGAGAGCGCGAACGCAAGCCCTGCTTCCCAGTTGGGTGCGACGCGCGGAGACGACGCCAAGATCGAGCGGATCGTGTCGACGACGTCACCGAGGCCGCGACGCAGGTACCGCTCGATCGCGAGCGTGATCGCGACGTTCTGGAACGAGAAGGGAGATCCGGCGACGTCGGCGGAGGTACTGATCGCGTGCTGATTGATCTGCACGGACTCGTCGATCCGGCCATCCAACATTGCAAGGCAGCCCTTCCAGAGGACCTCCCGTCGCCGAAAAACGGGGAGTTCGGTGTTTGCCGACTGCGCCACGAACTGCTGAATCAGTTGCTCGACCGCATCGATGTCCGCATGATCGAGGCGGTCGAGTACGAGCCACTCGAGAATCCGAAGTCGCAGCTCCTCGTCGGTGAGCGCTGGGCGCAGCGTCTCGAGCTCGTTCAAGATCGGTCCTCGTCGGGCCCGGTGGTCCGGACCCCAGGTCGCGTACAGCGAGCCGAGCAGTGCCTCGGCGATCGGATCCGGAGCCCCGACGGATCGGGCCAGTGTGATGGCTTCCTCGACGAGCTCCTGGCGCGATGCTGCGACAGCCGACGCATCGGTCGACAACCCCTCCTGCGCCATCCAGTACATCGTCAATGCGCTGCCGACGAGGGCCCGGACGCGCGCGGCTGGTGTCCGGGCGGTGTCGACCCGATGCTGCCAGCGGTCGATCAGACCCTGGTCCGTCGACGGGAAGGTCTCGACGATCTCCCATGGTGGGCGTTCGCCGAGGTCTTCTACGATGCCGTCGGTGGTCCCGACTTTCGACGCGCTCGAACGGCGCATTCCCGATGTCGTCTCCACTGATGGCCTCCCAGACTCGCTCGCGGCCGAGGTCGACTTCCTTGCTGCCCGCACGGCCCGTTGGACCCATTCTTCCTCAGCTGGTCCGCTCGTGCGCGCTCGAGCGTGGGCGGTGGACGGGAATGTTGCTGCCGCTCGAAGCGAACTGGATGGCCTCGTGCCTGCCGCGCTCTCGCCCGGCGGGGCGATCATTGCAGCATGGGCGGTCTCGCGTGTCGGCCCGAAGCCGCTCGCCGTCGAGTTGTTGGAGCGCCTGCTGGCCGTGCCAGCTGAGTTCGTCGTGGACCCCGTCCCGTACGGACCGACATCGCTGGCCATCGGGCAGATGCATGCGGTGCTCGGTGATCTCGCCGCGGCGGCGGAGGAGCTGCGCACCGCGGTTGCCGTCGGCGACCGTCGAGCGCCCTTGTGGGGAGCCTTGGCGCGAGTCGAGTTGGCGCGGGTTCTGCGGTGCGCCGAAGCCGTGGGTGCTGCAGCGGTGTCACCCCGCGATGGAGAGTCGGAGCGGACGGTGATGGCAGCACAGACCTTCCTCACAGCAGGCGGGTACGTGGCGCTGACTCGTCGGCTCGAGGCCGACGTGATCGGTACGAACTCCGGCGGCCCGACGCGGGGTGTGCTGATTCCTGGTGAACGCTGGACCGTGAGTTTCGGAATCGAGCCGGTTTCGTCGGTGCGCCCAAGCAAAGGGTTGACAGCGATCCGGCATCTCGTTCAGCACCGTCACCGGTCGGTGCCCGCCGTCGAGCTCGCGCGGCTGCTGGCCGGGCAGAGCGTGGACGACCTGCTCGAACCGGGGGTGATCGATGACGTCGATGGCCCGCAGAACGTCGAGCGTCTGCGTTCGGTCTTCATCGACGATGGGGCCCGGTCCCGTGTCAGCAAGCTCCTGCGGCGAACGATCGACAAGCTCGGCGAGTCCCATGGTCTTCTCGCCGAGCACCTCGACGCGTCGGTGTCGACGGGGTACACGTGTCGCTACGTGGCCGCCGGAACGCGCGAGCCGACGTGGTTGCTGGCCGCCACATGACCATCACTCGGTCAATCGGTGAACGAGAGGACCTCAGGCGGTCCTGGATTCGACGCTGCAGACATCGCGTGGCATGGAGGCGCCGACGGTCGGCAGATGGTGGGCGATCGACTCCTCGTGAGCGACTGATCGTTGCAGTGCACGGAAGGTCGCGGAGGGGCAGGCCCCGATCTCGTCGCCGAGGATCCTTTCGAACCTGACATACGTGACGAGCGCCTCCGATCGCCTCCCGGCGAGGTACAACGCGGCGACGAGCAGTTCCCAGGCACGTTCGTGAAACTGTTCGGACGCGACGTGAACCGAGAGGTCGAGGATCGACTCCTCCGCTCGCCCTGCGCTGATGCGGGCAGCGGCGAGTCGCTCGACGGCGATGTCGCGCAAGCGGTTCAGCCGAACCCGCTCGACCTCGGCTCGCGGGTCGTCTGCCAGGTCGTCGAACGGCGTACCACGCCACAGGGCAAGGGCAGAGGCGAGCACGTCGATCGACGTGAGGTCGTCGCTCACGGCCCGCTCGAGGACATCGATGTCGCTGTCGACGGTGAGCACGTATCGATCGTGGCGGTGCTCGATGAAGTCTGCGCCGAACGATCGGCGCAACCGGCCGATCTGGTTCTGGACGGACGCCCGGGCGGTGGCTGGCGCTCCAGTCGGCCAGATCGCGTCGGCCAGAGTCTCGACGGTGGCGCCGTGCGGGCGGTGGAGGACGAGGGCGGCGACGACCGTCCGCTGCGCCATCGTGACGGAACCTGTGTCGATCTGCGACGAACCGAGCACTCGTACGAGCGGGGCGACGTCCGTGTGGGCGGCTGGATCATGACCGATGAGTGACAGTGAGCGGTGCGGCATGCCACTGGGGTGTGACATGTCCACCCACCGTGGGACATTTCCGTTGGTCGATGGTCCTCGTTCTGTTCGGCTCCGGTGTGGCCCACGTTGCCGCTCTGTTTGTGCCGACGGCTAGCGATTCCCTCCATGCGTCGAAATTGGCTGATTCGCACGGCTCTCGCCCTCGTGCTCGCGACGTTCATGTCGTCGCTCGCGATCGTCACGTCGCCTCCGTCGGTGACAGAGGCTGCTCGGCAAGCGCCGCGGGGGCCGCTCCCCAACTGTGTCTACGACGAGTTCGACAACGCTGGGCTCGGGTGCATTCCCGACGACAGCGTCGGCACGGCGACGATCGGCGGAACGTTCTCGCAAGCGGGCACCTTCACCGTCTCGACGGAACCGCCGATCGCGCCGTGCTTCCAC
>JBAWHL010000102.1:0-6938 GCA_049593815.1 Ilumatobacteraceae bacterium
CACCTCGCCCGGGTCCTCACCCGCCGCGCCCTCGACGCCGCCTCCGCCTGACCCACGAGCACATCTCGACATCCGGCCCCACCCGCGACAACCCCGAAATTCTGAGCCGCCGTTGCGCTCAGCGCAACGTGCGCTCAGAATTTCGGCTGTGGTGGGGCAATTTTCGGGCGGGTTGCCTCGGAGGTTGCCGCTGGGTTCGACCGAGCAACATCTAACGTGACGCCGATGCACCCGGACACCGCCACGCTCGCCCGCCTGGCGCGTTGGCTGGCGTTGCCGATGCTGGTGGTGGTCGCGGCAGCCCTCGCGATCTCGCTGCATCGCACCGGACACACCCAAGGCGACGACTTCGCGCTCTACCTGCGTCAGGCCCGCAGCATCTTCGACGGCGACATCGGTGCGGTGGTCGCCGACAACCGGTTCTCGGTCCTCAACTCCGACGGCGCGTTCAGCCCGATCGCGTACCCGTGGGTGTGGCCGCTGCTCCTGTCACCGTTCGTGCACCTGTGGGGCTACGACTACGACCGTCTGAAGTTGGTCGAGGTCGCCCTGTTCTGCCTCTGGCTGGTGCTGTTGCACGGCATCGTCCGGCGCCGAATCGGCCGACCCGCGGCGCTGGCCATCGTCGCCGTGTTCGCCACCGCTCCCGCCTACCTCGCCCACACCGACCAGCTCCTCACCGAGTTCCCGCATCTGGCGGCCATCGCGATCGTCATCTGGTGGTACGACCGCATCCGGACGAACGCGACCCTGCTGAGTGCCGGCACACGCGAACTGTTCATCCTCGGTGCACTCGTCACCGTCGCCTTCAACGTCCGCCGGGAATCGGTCGTGTTGCTCGGCGTCATCGCCGTGATGCAGTGCTACGACCTCGTGCGGATGCCCGGGGAGATCGACACCAACGCCCGCCGCTCGTGGCACGCGATCGTCACGCCATACCTGGCCTTTGCCAGCACCGCGGTGCTGGCGCAGCTGCTGCTCCCCACGGCCCTGCTGCCCGACAACGGCAACAAGTCGTCATTCCTCGACGACCGGCTGAGCGAGTATCCAGCGATTCTCAGCGAACAGCTCGGCCTCGGCGATCACACGGCCGTCGGCATCGCCATCCTCCTGCTCGCGGCGGCCGGGGCACTCATCGGTGTCAAGCGCCGCCCGACCCTCGACGGGCCGCTGCTGCTCCTCGCGCTGCTCAGCGCGCTCGCCATCAGCACCCACCTCCGCAAGGTCGAGCGGTACTGGTTCCAGATCACACCGTGGGTGCTGTACTTCGCGACGGTTGCCCTGATCACCATCGTCACGTCCCTCGCCGAGAGCGCCCGCGCCACCCGCGCTGGCGACCAGGCCGTGGAGCCGTCCTCACCTTCGTTCAGGCGTTGGGTGAGTGTGGTGGCGATGGTGCCGCTGCTCGCGATCGTCGCGATCCACGTCGCGGTGCTTCCTGGGCGGGTCAGCGAGGCCAGCGACTACAACGATGCGGGGCGGGTGCAGTCCGGGCCGTCGAATCCCGTGGTCGCTCCGATCTACGACGCGGTCAACGACTTCACCCCGCCCGATGCGATCATCGCCTAATACCGGGCGCGCACCATGACGCTGCTGACCGACCGGCGAGCCTTCCAGACCAAGGACATCGAGCGCATCGAGCAGAACGCCGACTACTTCGCCCAGCGGCGCGACTCCACCTACTGGCAGCCCGACGTCAGCGTCGGAGAGGCCCGAGTCGCAGGCTGGGAGGAGATCTGGTCGAGCCCGCGGTGGATCCTCTGGCGCCTCCCCGATCAGGACGGGTCGTGAGTCCGCCTCGGTACGCTCCCGACGTGCCCACCGATGGTTCGACCCCGACCGGGAACACGTACGACAAGTACGGCTCGACGAACCCGATCGAGCAGCGCATGATGCGCGGCTTCTTCGGTGCCCTCGACGGATTCCTCGACGGGCTGAACCCCCGACGAGTCCTCGAGATCGGCGTCGGCGAGGGCATCGTCAACAGCCGGTTGACCGAACGGTTCCCCGACGCATCGGTGCTCGGCCTCGACCTGCCCGACGACGGGCTTGCTGCCGATTGGGGCGAGCGTGGACTCTCGTGTGTGTTCGGTGACGCCACGACGCTCCCCTTCCCCGACGATGCGTTCGACCTCGTGATGGCGATCGAGGTCTTCGAACATCTGCCCGACCCCGAGACCTCGCTCGCGGAGCTGGCGCGTGTGTGCTCCGGTTCCCTGATCGCGTCGGTGCCGTTCGAGCCGATCTGGCGACTCGGCAACATGGCTCGCGGCCGCTACCTGCGCGACCTCGGCAACACCCCAGGCCACATCAACCACTGGACCAACCGCGGCTTCTCGCGTCTGGTCGCCACCCGCTTCGACGTCGCCGACACGGCCAACCCGTTGCCGTGGACGATGGTGCGGGCCGACGTCGCGTGACCGTCGCGGGCTCGTGAACCGCACGCGCCTCCTCAACCTGCTCGGTGTCGCGATCGGGGTCGCCGGCATCGTCTTCGTGACGCTGCGGGTGATCCGGGACCGAGCCGAGATCAGCGACGCGCTCCGGTCCGCTGACCTCGGCTGGCTCGTCGTCGCCTACCTCGCCGGAACCGGCGCGATGGCGCTCATCGGCATCAACTGGCTGTGGATCATCAGGGCCACCGCCACCCCCGCCCCGATCCGACGCGGGCTGTCCTGGTTCTTCGTCGGCCAACTCGGCAAGTACGTGCCGGGCGGCATCTGGCCGATCGTCGGGCAGGCCGAACTCGCGCACCGCGGGGCGACGCCACGAGCGGTCGCCTACTCGTCGACCGCCATGTCGATGGTCGCCACGTTCCTCGGCGCAGCCACGGTGGGCGCGGTCGCCGGGCTGATCGCTCCGCCGGACTCCCGATGGGTCCCGATGCTCGTCGCCCTCGGGGTTGTCGTCGTCGCCATCGCCCTGAGCGCTCCTCCACTGCGTGAGATGGCGCATCGTGTCGGCGACCGGGTCACCAAGCGCCAGCTCCGGCTGCCCAGCGCCCAGTGGATGGGGATCCTCGTCGCCCGCCACCTACCGGTGTGGATTCTGTTCTCCGGCATCAACCTCTTCACGATGGTCGCGCTGGGGGCACGGCTCGATGCTGCGCTCGTGTTCCAGTTGATCTGTGCGACGTGCCTGTCGTGGATGGCCGGGTTCGTGATCGTCGGTGTCCCGGGCGGGATCGGCGTCCGCGAGACCGTGTTCATCTCCTTGATGACCGCACCCATCGGTGGCCCGCTCGCGGTGTCGGTCGCGGTCGTCGCCCGAGTCGTGTCGATCGTCGTCGACCTCGCCGCCGCTGCCGTGTCGGTTCCGGTCGCCCGGTCCGCTCCTCGACCGGAGACTCCTCCCCGAGACGAGGCCGGCGAGCCCAAGGGTTACGCTGCGCCGTGATGTCGTCCCCGGTCAAACTGATCATCCAGATCCCCTGCTTCAACGAGGAGGAGACGCTGCCGATGACGGTCGCCGACCTCCCTCGCGAGGTGCCCGGCGTCGACATCGTCGAGTGGCTCGTGATCGACGACGGCAGCAGCGATCGAACCGTCGAGGTGGCCCGCTCCCTCGGCGTCGACCACGTGGTCACCCACGCGCACAACCGGGGCCTCGCGGCGGCGTTCATGACGGGCATCGACGCCTGCCTGCGCGCGGGCGCTGACATCATCGTCAACACCGACGCCGACAACCAGTACGACGGTGCGTCGATCCCCGCTCTGGTCGCACCCGTGCTCGGTGGGCATGCCGACATGGTCGTGGGCGAACGACCGATCGAGGACGTCGACGACTTCTCACGCACCAAGAAGATCCTGCAACGCCTCGGGAGCTCGGTGGTGCGCCGGTTCTCGGGCACCGGGGTGCGTGACGCGGCGAGTGGCTTTCGCGCCTACAGCCGCGACGCGGCGATGCGCGTGCAGGTCTTCGGTCGCTACACCTACACGATGGAGACGATCGTGCAGGCGGGCTGGAATGGCATCGCCATCGAGTCCGTGCCGATCGGCGTCAACCCCAAGACACGCGAGTCCCGCCTGGTCAAGAGCACCTCGCGCTACATCTTCCGGTCGGCGCAGGCGATCATCCGCAGCTTCGCCCTCTACAAGCCGTTCCGGTTCTTCTTCCTGATGGGCATGGTTCCGTTCCTGCTCGGCATCGCGGTCTTGTTGCGCTGGCTGGTGCTCTACCTGGTCGAGGACGACTACACCAGCCGGGTGCCGAGCCTGCTCGGCGGGATCGGACTGATCGTCATCGCCGCCCAGATCTGGGCGGTCGCGTTACTCGCCGACCTCCAGGCCGCGAACCGACGGGTGCTCGAGGACCTCCGTCTACGCAGCCGCCAGCGCGACTACGACACCACCGACGAGGAGTGACGAATCGTGCCCGGCACGGTTCGTCACATCGCACCCGTCGTCATTGCAGACCCAGGTAGGCGCCGCCGTCGACGTGGAGTTGCACGCCCGTGGTGAACTTGGCCGGCTCGCCGCACAAGAACGCGACCACCTGACCGAAGTCATCGGCCTCACCCATCCGCATCGTCCGCTGCTGCTCGCCGTCGTAGATCTGCTCGACCCGCGGCGTGCGATGCAGACCGGGTTGCACACTGTTGACGGTCACCCCGTCGTCCGCGACCTCCAGCGCCAATGTCTTGAGGAACGCCGTCGCCCCGGCACGAGCCGTGTTCGACAGGATCAGCTGCGCGATCGGCTGTCGCACCGACAGCGACGTGATCGCCACGACCCGGCCCCACCGCCGTTCCTGCATGCCGGGCACCGCGGCCTTGCACATCGCGACGACGGACATCAGGTTCAGATCGATCGCAGCGGGATAGGCCTCGACCGGCGTCGACGCGAAGTTGCCCGGCGGGGGCCCGCCCGCGTTGGGGACGAGGATGTCGACCGCGCCGAGCGCCTCTGCGGCCGCATCGACGAACGCACGTGCGCCGTCCACGGTCGACACGTCGGCGACGATCGGCACGCACCCGTTGCCGACCTTCGCGGCGGCCGCTGCGAGCCGTTCCTCGTCCCGACCACAGATCGCAACCTGCACCCCCTCGGCGGCCAGCGCCACCGCTGAAGCGAGGCCCAGCCCCGAAGTTCCTGCAGCCACCGCTGCTCGCCGACCGTTGATTCCCAGTTCCATCACACCCACCGTACGCGAGCAGTACGATCGCCCCGCAGTGAGACCATGAGCGACGACCAGATCACCGGCGACCACCCATTCAGCCAACGGGCACTCGATGCCATCGCCGACGCGGAGCCATACCCGTACTGGCTCGAACAGTCCGAGATCCCGCAGTCGAATCCGACGCTGGTGCGCGACGAACACTGCGACCTGTGCATCGTCGGCGGCGGCTACACCGGGCTGTGGACCGCGATCCTCGCCAAGGAACGCGATCCCTCCCGCGACGTCGTGCTGATCGACAAGGCCGAGGTCGGTGGTGCTGCGAGTGGCCGCAACGGCGGTTTCATGGAGTCGTCGCTCACCCATGGCGTCGGCAACGGGATGGACCGTCATGCCGACGAGATCGACACGCTCGAGGAGCTCGGGCTCCGCAACCTCAACGAGATCGAAGCCGCCATCCAGCGCTACGGGATCGACTGCGACTACGAGCGCAACGGGGTCATCGACGTCGCGACCACGAGCCACCCCGAGTCCTATCTCGAGGGACTGCGCGAGGAACACGACCTCCTGCGTTCGCTCGGCCAGCGCGTCCAGTGGCTCGATCAGGACGCCATGCGCGCCGAGGTCAACTCCCCCACCTACACCGGTGGCCTGTACCGGATGGACCGGGCGGCGCTCGTCGATCCGGCCAAGCTCGCCTGGGAGCTCAAGCGTGTCGCCGAGGAACTCGGTGTGCGCATCTACGAACACACGAGGGCCACGTCGATCGACAAGGATGGCCGTGGCGTCGCCGACGCCACCCCGCTCGGCACGGTGCGCTGCGCGAAGGCGGTGCTCGGCACCAACGCCGACAAACCGCTCCTGAAGCGCATCCGCCAGTACATGGTCCCGGTGTACGACTACTGCCTCGTCACCGAACCGCTGACGAACGAGCAGATGGACCGCATCGGGTGGCCGAACCGCCAGGGGCTCTCCGACATCACGAACCAGTTCCACTACTACCGAGTCACGTCCGACAACCGGATCCTGTGGGGCGGCTACGACGCCATCTACTTCTGGGGGTCGAAGGTCTCCGCCGAGCAGGAGAGCCGCCCGGAGACGTGGGCGAAGCTGTCGACCCACTTCTTCGAGACGTTCCCGCAGCTCGACGACGTGTCGTTCACCCACACCTGGGGCGGCGCGATCGACACCAGCACACGGTTCTCCGTCTTCTTCGGCTCCGCGATGTCGAACCGGGTGGTCTACGCCGTGGGCTACACGGGCCTCGGCGTCGCTGCCACACGGTTCGCTGCCTCGACGATGCTCGATCTGCTCGGCGGCCGCAAGTCGATCGCGACGAAGACCGACTTCGTGAAGTCGAAGCCGCTGCCGTTCCCGCCGGAACCGTTCCGGTTCGCCGGCATTCAGGCGACACGCTGGTCGATGAGCCGCGAGGACACGACCGGCAAGCGCAACATCTGGCTGCGCACGCTCGACCGTCTCGGTCTCGGCTTCGACTCCTGAGCGGGCCCGGACACGCAGCGCCGCGAGATCGCGAGATCGCGAGATCCGCGAGGTCGGCGTGATCGGGGAGGTCGGGGAGGTCAGCGTGATCGGCGTGATCGGCGAGCCAGCGCTCGTCGGCAGGCTGCGAAGCCGACTCAGGCCGTGAGCACGACGATCGAGCGTGGAGCCACGGTGAGGTCACGCCCGATCACAGCGCCGTCACCGAGCCCCGACGCCGCCGACGTGTCGATGCTGCGACGCCACGCACCGTCGACCTGCACGGTGAACTCGACGGGCTCCCACCACATGTTGGCGATCACGTAGAGCCCGTCGACGTG
>JBAWHL010000103.1:0-9316 GCA_049593815.1 Ilumatobacteraceae bacterium
TCCAGTAGAGGTCGATGCGAGAGGGTGTCGTGGCGGGTGATGTCTGGTCGGCCATGCCCGGTGCAACGACCGAAGCCCACATCTATTCCGTTGTAGATTGCGAATCCAGGGGGAGAGTCCATGGAGATCACGTTCGACGATCCGCAGACCGAGTCCGGCGACCGCGGCAGCAACCGGCGTCGGTGGTTCGCTGGGGTCAGCGCCGCGATGCTCGTTGCCGCAGCCGGCGGCGTCGGCTACGGCATCGGCCGCGGACTCGACGGCGACGACGGCGTTGCCGTGCCTGCAGCACAGGCTGGGCCGGACACCGACGCCTCCGACACAGCGGCGCCTTCTGTCCCGGCCAGCACGGTTCCGGACACGACCACGGCCGTCGACGAATCATCAGCGCTCGAGCCGACAGCGACGTACATGGTCGGCGACGAGGGCGATGACATCGCGATCGCATCATCAGGTGGGAGCGGATGGGCCGCGTTCGGCGACCAGCCGATGACGCCCGTGTTCGACCGGACGACCGACGACGGCTTCACCCTGCGAGCCCACGTCGGCCAGCCCTGGGACATCGAGTACGGCGTGGAGGACGGGTATGGCGGCGGTCCCGCCGACGGGTGGCAGCCGGCTCCGTGGTGCTACGAGTCCGGCCAGATCAGGGTGGCCGTCGCCGGCAACGGCATGGTCGACGTGGGGTCGGTGCCCTGGTATCGCGAGCCGTACCAGGAGAGGTCCGTCTCCTGGGTCGGTCTCGGGGCCATCGACCAGCAGCCACGTTGGGTCATCGTGGCGCAGACGCCTCCCGGCACCACGAACGTGTCGGTGACCTTCGACGACGGCGCAACCGACGCCGCTGCACCGCAGAACGGATACGTCGTGCTGTCCGCTCCCGGCCAGGCTCCGACCGAGATGGACGAGGGCGGCGGGACGTATTGGATGCGTGCAGAGCCGAGCTTCGAGGTCACCTTCGAAGGAGCTGATGGGGTCGTCGACGTGCAGTCGCAAGCGGTCGGAACCTGGAACGACCCCGAGTTCCGAGCCTCCTGCCAGCCGCCTCCGCCCGCCTTGCCCGACGCGGGCGAGCAACCAGCCGATCCGGTGGTAGCGGAGTCCGAGATCACGACGAAGATGACGGCGCTGTACGACTCGACCGTGCTCCTCGACACCGATGTGGTCTACGTCGATGACGACACCGGGATCACCGAAGCCCGCGAGCAGATTGCCGAGGGCAACTACAGCGACGAGGCGTCGAGCGCGCAGGCGACCATCGAGGAGCTCGTGTTCACCTCACCGGCCGAAGCCTGGTTCAGGTATCGCGTCGAGACCACGGGCGTCGACCTCATCGACCGGTACGGGATCGCCGTGCAGATCGACGGAGAGTGGAGGATCACCCGTGCGACGATCTGCCAGGACCTCGCGATGGCCGGCGGCACCTGTGTCCCAACCGCCGAGCAGATTCGACCTCCAAGCGCGTTGGACGGTGGCATGGTGCAGGTCACCGTGGACGACTGACGGTCTGCTCCCACGGGTGCCGGCTGGCAGAATGACCGGGTGAGTACTCCGACCATCGACTCGTCCGTCTACCTCGATCGTCTCGCGCGGGTCCGCGCGGCCATGGCCGAGCAGGAGATCGACACGCTGCTGTTGTCGGTGGGGCACGATCTGCCGTACCTGACCGGGTACACCGCGATGCCGCTCGAACGGCTGACGATGCTCGTCGTCCCCCGTACCGCCGGAGCGATCATGGTGATCCCTGCCCTCGAGGCGCCCCGCGTGCGCGAGGTCGCTGGCGTGTTCGATCTGCTGCCGTGGACCGAGACTCAGGATCCGGTGGCGATCGTCGCTCGACGTGCCGCCGGCTCCGAACGTGTCGCTGTCGGTGATCAGATGTGGGCGAGGTTTCTCGTCGAGATGCTCCCGATGCTGCCCGGCGTGGAGTTCACGCGTGCCGTCGACGTCGTCGGCCCGTTGCGGATGTCGAAGGATCACGCCGAGATCGACGCGCTCACCGCCGCCGGCGCTGCCGTCGACCGCATCGCAGGGGAACTGCAGCGCGGCGAGATCCCACTCGTGGGACGAACCGAGGCCGAGGTGTCGGCGCATCTGTCCCGTCGGATCATCGAGGAGGGCCACGACAAGGTGAACTTCGCGATCGTCGCCGCGGGCGAGAATGCGGCGAGCCCGCACCACCACGCCGGTCCACGAGTCATCGAGGAGAACGAGATCGTGCTCTGTGACTTCGGCGGGACGATGGCGGGATACTGCTCCGACACCACCCGCTGTGTGTTCACCGGCGAGCCGACCGCCGAGGTGGCCGAGGCCTACGCCGTGCTTCACGAGGCGCAGCGCGTCGGCGTCGAAGCGGGCGTGGTCGGCACGCCGTGCGAGGAGATCGATCGGGCGACCCGCAAGGTCATCGCCGACGCCGGGTACGGCGACTACTTCATTCACCGGACCGGACACGGCATCGGCATGGAAGAGCACGAGGACCCCTACATCGTGGAAGGGAACAGCCTGCCGCTCGAAGCAGGTCACGCCTACAGCGTCGAGCCCGGCATCTACATCCCGGGCAAGTGGGGAATGCGGCTGGAGGACATCGTCGTCGCGACCGATGCCGGGCCACGCTCGCTGAACAACTCCGACCACGGCCTCGTCAGCGTTTCCGCCTGATTCGGCCGAGCCGTCAGTTGGTGGCGAACTTCGTTTCGTCGGGCGTCGGGCTGTATGCGATGAGGTCGATCAGGACGTCGGCGCCGTCGTAGCGGGCGAGTGCGCCGGTGTCGAGGGCGCAGTAGCTCTTCGTGCCGCCCGAGACCGGGACGTCGGCGCAGACGCCGGGCTGCCCCGCTTGGGTGATCTCGTAGCCGGTGGCGTCACCGATGCGTCGACCGGCGTCGACGCGCAGTCGTCGGGCGAAGCTCGCGCCGTAGAAGTCGTGGCCGATCTGGGTGTCGCTGACGCGGGCGTCGTTGATCGTGGCCTCGCACTCCTGGGTGGTGAGGTTGCAGGTCGACGCGGTGCCGGGCCCGTCGATGAACCGGATGTCGTTGATCGTGATCGATTGGCGGCTGTTGTCCGCGTGAACGACGGTCGCGGTGGACTCGAGACCACCCAGGCGGGTGAGGATCGTGTAGTCGGCGGTGAACAGGGCGACATCGACCGAGTCGAGGCGATCGAGCACCGCGTCGATCGCCGGGTCACCCGTTGCGGTGACCAGCGGTTGGTCGTCGTCGAAACTGGGGCGTGGACCGGTCATGCAGCCGGTGACTGCGAGCGTGCACAACGCGATCGTGGCGGCCGCGTGGGCGAGTCGAGGGGTGGCCATGGCGCCGCCAGGCTACGGCGTTACCCTGCCCGAGCGTGATCAGCCTCGACGTTGCAACGGTGCTCCTGCAGTGGGCGACCGGTGGCATGTTGTTCTGCTGGTTCACGACCCGCCGTCGGATCGCCAGCATCGGCTATGGCTGGTTGTTGCGCGGCGTCTACTTCTGCTTCGCCGCCGGATCGCTGGCCACCGGCCTCGCGTTCGGTGTCGTCCCGGTCCGCGAGGCGGCGTCGGTCGGCGTGATGATCGCGTGTGCGGTCGCGCTGGTCGTGTCGGTGCTCCGCAAGGACGCCGGTGTGAGCGGCGCCCAGGCCGAACACGATCGACGCAGCGAACGGGTCGCCGCGATGACCGGGATCGAACGCACCGTCGAGCACCCCGGTGACGTCGCCGATGGCACGTCCGGTTCCTCCGGTCCGGAGTTCCCGCCGTTCCTCGACCTCGTGCCCGCGTTCATCGGTGCGATCGGGCTCGTCGCCGCGGCAGTCGACGCGGGCGGCACCACCTGGGTTGCGCTCGCTCGGACCCTCGTCGGGGCGGCGTTCATCGGGGCGATCTCCGATGGCATGTTGCTCGGCCACTGGTACCTCACGCAGCCCGGGCTGCCGCGGGTCCTCCTGAACGAGATGGTCGATGCGCTGATGTGGCTGTGGCCGCTCGAGGTGATCGTGATGCTGCTGCCGACCGGCATGATCAGCGTGCTCAACGGCTCCGTCGACGACGGCTGGGGCGGCATGCTCGGCTGGATGTGGCTGATGTGCGCGGCCACGACCATCATCTTGATCTTCATCACCAAGGCCGCGCTGCGCGAGCGCTACTACTCGGCGGTCATGGCCGCGACCGGCCTGCTGTACCTGGCGATCCTCACCGGCTTCGGCATGGACATCGTCGCCCGCGCCGTGCTCGCCCCCAGCTGACTGCCCCACCGACCGTTACATCAGGGGTCAGACCCCGAATGTAACGCTGGCCGGAATCGGTGGGGGTGTGGTTGACTTCGGGGATGGCACGTCCGGTGTGGAGTGGAACGATCTCGTTCGGGTTGGTCGCGATTCCGGTCAAGCTCTACAACGCGGTCCGGCGGCAGAGCGTCTCGTTCAACCAGCTCGACGAGCGCAACATGTCGCGCATTCGCTACCGCAAGGTCAACGGTGAGACGGGCGAGGAGGTCGGCGACGACCACATCGTCAAGGGCTATGAGATCTCCAAGGGTCGCTACGTCATCGTCAATCCCGACGAGCTCGAACCGTTCATGCCCGTGGCCACGAAGTCGGTCGATCTCGAGGAGTTCGTCGACCTGGCCGACATCGATCCGGTGTACTTCGACTCGGCGTACCACCTGGCGCCCGACGGCCCACCGAAGCCGTACGTGTTGCTCGCTCGTGCCATGGAGGCCAGCGGCAAGGTGGCGATCGGCCGTTTCGTGATGCGCAACAAGCAGTACACGGCGGCGATCCGGGCCGAGGACGGTCGCCTGATCATGTCGACGCTCGCCTACGCCGACGAAGTCGTCGACCCGTCCGACATCGAGGAGCTGCAGGGCCTCGACGACGTCGAGGTCAACGCCAAGGAGATCAAGATGGCCGAGTCGCTCGTCGCGTCGCTCGAGTCGGAGTTCGAACCGGCGAAGTATCACGACGAGTACCGCGAAGAGGTCATGGCACTCATCCAGATGAAGGCCGACGGCGAAGAGTTCGAGATGCCCGAGGTCGAGTCCGACAAGCCGAAGGTCGTCGACATCATGGCCGCCCTCGAAGCGAGCGTCGCCGCCGCCAAGGAGGCGCGCGGCCGCCACCCGGCGAAGAAGTCCGCGGCGAAGGCCAAGAAGTCCGCCTGACGGCCGACCGCTGACCGCTGACTGATGGCGAAGCCGATCGAGGTCGACATCGACGGCCGCACCGTCAAGCTGACGAACCTCGACAAGGTCCTGTACCCATCCGGGTTCACGAAGGCGGAGGTCGTCGACTACCACGCCCGCATCGCTCCCTGGATCGTCCCGCATCTCGCCGGGAGGTGCATCACGTTCCGCCGCTATCCCGATGGCACCGACCAGGACGGATTCTTCGAGAAGCGGTGCCCGTCGCATCGTCCGGAGTGGGTCGACGTGGCGCTCGGGCCCGGTGATCGGCGGGGCGGAATCGAGTACTGCCGCATCGAGGAGCCGGCGGCGATGGTGTGGGCGGCGAACCTCGCCGCGATCGAACTGCACGCACCGATGGCGCTCGCCGCGGACCTCGACAACCCCCGCACGCTGGTGTTCGACTTCGATCCCGGCCCCAAGACCTCGATCGTGGACTGCTGCGAGGTGGCGCTCGGCGTCCGTGACGTGCTCGCCGCCGTCGGTCTCGAGGGCTGGTGCAAGACGTCGGGTTCCAAAGGGATGCAGATGTACGTCCCGCTCAACACGCCGGGCGTCACCCATCACCACACCGCCGACTTCGCGCTCGCTGTGGGCCAGGTGATGGAGCGACAGATGAAGGGGCGGGTCACGACGGTGATGGCGAAGGTCGAGCGGCCGGGGAAGATCTTCGTCGACTGGAGCCAGAACGCTCACCACAAGACGACGATCGCCCCGTATTCACTGCGGGCCCGCCACGACCCGACGGTCTCGACGCCGATCACGTGGGACGAGGTCGAGACCTGCGCTGCCCACGGCGTCGAGCTGCGCTTCGAGGCCGCTGACGTCCTCGCCCGTGTCGAGGAGTTCGGTGACCTCTTCGAACCCGTCCTCACCCTCGAACAGACCCTCCCCACCGCCTCCTGAGCGCCGGAGCCCCGACCCGACCCTCGACAACATGTCGCGAGGCGATGAGCGGATGCACCAGGTGTGGTGCACGCGCTCATCACTCGTGGGTGGGTCAGCCGAGGGGGGTGCCGACGAGGACGAGCTGCTTGCGGCTCTCGTCGGGGTAGGTGTCGGTGAGGGCGATGGTGACGACGACCTGGGTGCCGTCACTCGACATGCGTGAGATCGACTGGATGTCTCCGGGGTCGAGGCCGAGGAGGTCGGCGACGGGTTCGACCGAGAAGTTCACGCCGTCGGCGGTGGTCGCGATGCTCCACGTCGTGTCCTCGGACCGTGGCATGTGGGCCGAGGCGAGGCCGTCGATGTCAGCCCAGCTGAACCTGGCGATCTCGTCGCCGGCGGCATCGTTGACGATCATGTCGTTCTCACCGCGGACCACTCGGCTGTCCTCGATGCGTTCGCCGGTGGTGGCGTCGACGAAGTAGAAGTCGAACACGGCGCTGTCGAGTCGGACCGTCACCTTGTCGCGGGTCAGTTCGACGCCGCCCGCTTCCTGGATCGCGTCGTGGGTGACGCTCACCGCTGAGACGAACTGTCCACCGGCGCTGGCGGTCGCGGCGGGCTGGACCAACGTGTGCTCCGCGAACAGCGGGGCGGCGTCGCTGTAGACGGCGCTGCCGTCGTCGCCGATTCGCGCGAAGTACATCTGGCTGCCGTTGTTGTCCGCTCCCCAGCCGACGGTGGCGTCAGCGGAACGTCCGGGTGCCGACATCCAGTTGACGAGCGGGACAGCGGTCGTTTCCCAGGTGCCGTTCTCGTACCGATAGGCCGTCGAGTGGTCGTACTCGCCGAACCCGTCGACGACGGTGAGCACCGGGAAATTGCTGCCGACCGTCGACTCGAGTCGCTTGCCGGGAGCCGGCGACTCGACCGGCGTCACGGTCCCATCGGCAGTGATGTGGAAGAACTCGGTGACCGGGTTCGACATCGCCTGCAGGGTCTCGTTGGGCACACCGAGATCGCTCCACGCGAGCAGCGTCGCATCGCACCCTGGGTCGTCGTTCGCCGCCGTGGTCGCCGTCGGCGCAGCCCCCGGTATGACGATCGTGGTCGTCGGGACGGTCGAGTTCGGGCAGCCGGGCCCGACGATCTGCACGCCGTCGGACCCGATGTTCGTGACCTCGTCGAGGCGGAGGGATTCGTTCGCTTCCGCCAGCTCGACCAGGTTGACGTTCGCCGTCGGCGTCACCCCGACGAGCACTCCGCCATCGTCCAAGGGGAACATCGACCGGCCGTACGACACCTGGGCGTACGGCAAGGAGCCGATGTCGTTGGTGTCGACCGGCAGATCCACCGTCGACCACTGGGTGGTGTCGAACCCGGCGACCGCGACCTGCAGCGGGCTCGGCTCGGTCGCGGCGATTCCGGGCGCTGTGCCGAGGGCGAACAGGTTGCCGCCGGAGGCGATCGTGCCGAAGGTCATGTTGCCGCCGAACGGCGACTCCAGGTCGGTCTGCTCCCAGCTGATGCCGTCCTCGCTGCGCCACACGAGCGGCACGATGTTGTCGTAGTCGTTCGAGCGGCCCGGCGCGGTCGACAGCGCGAGCGTCGGGAAGGACTGCAACGTCTCGCTCCCGAACGTCGAGGTGATGCTCGTCTCCTGTGACGGCTCGACCACCTTCCACACGAACGCCGGCGCGACGGCCTGGGCCGGCTGCAGATCAAGTGTCGTGGCGTCGGGCGCGGCGGCCGGGGCAGCCGCCGAGGCGGGGGCGTCGGCACCGGTCGATGAGCTGCGAACCCGTTCACCACCGGTCGACGAGAGCTGCTGCACACCGACGACGAGCACGCGGATGGTGGCTGCAGCGACCGTGCCGCTGACGACGCGGCGACGACGGATCGTGCGCTGATGAGCGACACGTCGGGCCTGGGAAGCGTCGCGCTCGGGGATCGTGATTCGGTCAGCGGTCGTCGTGAGATGGCGTCGCAGGCGATCGTCGAGCAGTGTGTCGAGCTGTGATTCGTTGCGGGTCTGGTCGTTCATGATTCCTCCGGTCGAAGATGGTGGAGACTGCGTTCGAGTTGGTTGGTGGCCCGATGGAGACGGCTCTTGACCGTCCCAGGGCGGATGGCGAGGGCGTCCGCGGTCTGTGCCTCGGACCAGCCGAGCAACAGTCGGCAGACGACGACGGCTCGGTGGTCGTGTGACAGTTCGGCGATCGCGTCATCGATGGCGGGGTCGGCAACGGTGAACTCGACGGACTCCGTGGCTGGGGCTGGAACCCGCCGGAGCAGTCGGCGAAGGCGACTCCGGGCGTGGTTGAGGCCGACGCGGTAGACCCAGCCTGCAGGGTTGTCGAGTCGACCGACCTGTTCCCAGCGTTGATAGGCGCGCACGAGGGCTTCGTCGACGGAGTCGGTGGCGAGGTCGACGTCACGCAGGGTGACGGCGAGCGCCCGCCCGACCGATTGCCGGGTCGGGCCGTAGAACTCGTCGAAGTCGCGGACTGCATCGACGGCCACGAGCGGCAGTTCGCCGATCATCGGTCGGATCTCTCTGACCTGGTCGCTCAGTCGTGGGATCTCGCCGGTCGCGTAGCCGGGCTGCATGCTGGACACATCAGGTACACGCCCGAAGCCCGAGATCGGTTCCATCAATTTCCGGCGGCCCCGAGCCGACAGCGCTCGCACAGCGGTTCGTCGTCGAGGAGTTCGTCCCAGGCCTGCGCGGCGGCGACCTCGTCCTCGTCGGTTCCGGTGATCTCGTGGCGCAGCGACAGCAACCGGGCGTGTTCGAACCGCACCGCCGGATCGAGCGGCGACACGGTGAGCGCATCGTCGACGGCGGCGAGGGCGCGGTCGACACCGCCGAGCGATCGTTCCTGCTCGTGGGCTCGGGCCAACAGGAGCTGGTGTCGGATGTCGAGTGGCGCCAACTCCGTCGCTCGTGCGGCGGCGTCGATTGCGACCTCGACATCGCGGGCTTCCAGGGCACCGAGCGACCATCGATCCGCTGCCACTGCACGGACGCCGACCACGGCAGCCCCGGTCGCCAGTAGCCCGAGGAGTGCAGCACCGAGGAACAGGGGAGCGGTCGGCCCCGGCGCTGATCGCCGCCGGGGGGCGTCGATCGAGACCATCGACAACGACCGCATCGTGACCACTCCGGCGAGCAGCCAGAAGACGGGATCGAGTTCGGCGATCGGGAACAACAGCTGTTGCTGAACGCCGTACGCGGTGACAGCGATCGCGATGCC
>JBAWHL010000104.1:0-9419 GCA_049593815.1 Ilumatobacteraceae bacterium
GTAGAGGACCGCCACGGTGACCCCGGTGACGACGAGCACGCTGGGGTACCCGAACTGGTTGTCGAGTTCGGGCATGTGCTCGAAGTTCATGCCGTAGATCCCCGCCACCATGGTCGGTACCGCGGCCATCGCCACCCACGCGCTGATCTTGCGCATGTCGTCGTTCTGTTGGACCGAGGTCTGGGTGAGGCTCGCGGTGAGCGCCGCGTCGAGCAACCCCGACAGCGAGTTGGCCCGAGTCACCGCACGGTCGAGCTGGTCGGCAGCCTCCAACAGATCGTCGAGCACGGCCTGCGGCAGGTACGGACCTCGAGCGCGGATCAGCCTCGAGAGTGGATCCTGCAATGCGTCGATGGCGACCATCATCCGCCGCACCTCTCGCTTCAGTTCGTACAGGCGCCTGACCGGCTGACGAGTGCTGTCGGAGAACACGTCGAGTTCGACCTCGACCGAGTCGTTCTCGAACCCATCGAGCGCAGGACCGTAGTCGCCGATGACCTGCTCGATCACCGCCGCCACGACGACACCGGGACCGAGCCGCAACCGGTCGGGGTCCGCTTCGAGTCCGGCGCGTACCGGCGCCAGCTGGCTTGCCTGCCCGTGTCGGATGGTGACGACACCGCGTCCACCGACGAGCACCGTCATCTCACCCAGCGCGATGAGCTCGGTTCGATCGTCGTACGCAGCGGTTCGCAGCACGATCTGCACCGTGCCGCCTTCGACCACCAGCACCGGGCGGGCATGCGGAGTCAGGATCTCCGCCGCGTCGACGCCACCGAGTCCGAGGGCAACACAGGCCGTCTGGAGTTCGGCCTCATCGGGAACCCGGAGGCCGAGCCAGACGAACGTGTCGTCCGCTTCGGCATCGAACTGCTCGATCGACATCGTGTGGGGATCGAACGCTCGTCGCTGCCCATCGACGTAGGCCGCACAGTCGATGATCACCGCTCCAGTGTCACAAACCGTGCCCCCTCAACGAGGGATCATCACGCGGTGACGTCGCGGTAGGCCTCGGTGAGCAGGGCTGCGAGGTCGTCGTCGAACTCGCCGGGGGACGCGACGTTCGCCACGTGCCAGAAGCGGTTGCCGTACTCGACGACGCGACGGGTGATCGTGCGGTGGCGGGCAGCACGGCGCAGACCGAACGAGACGGCGACCCAACGTTGCATCGGGCGCAGCTCGGCGAACTTGCGTGGATTCTTGAGGAAGATGCCGACCGAGACGACGTCGGCGTGCACCGGTCCCAGCGTCTCGACGTGCGCCATCACGGCATCGAACACCGGCCGTTCGTGCGAGGGCCCCGTGGAGAAGTACTCGTCGAGCGACATGCCCGGGGCGCAGTCGTGCGACTGGCCGGATCGCCCGAAGAGGCGACCACACTCGGGACACGTCCACCCGCTCACGCTGCCTGCCTCACGACGACAGTGTCGCACCGTGCCGGTGATCGTGCCGGGGTTGTGTCCCTGCGCGCCCGGGCAACTGTCGCCACGGGCAGCCGTGTTGTGACATGCGGCGGGGCACGAGATCGGTTGCAGCCCGACGCCTGCGATGCGCGATGCTCGACGCCGACGCGCCGATGCAGCACCGCATCACGTCGCACCACTTCGCTGTACTGCACACCAGGGGGAGATCAACGATGAGTCAGACCACGGACACGCTGGAACCGACCAGGGCGACACCGACGGAGCACTTCGACGTCCTGATCGTCGGTGCCGGCATCTCAGGCGTCGGAGCGGCCTACCACCTGCAGGACCAGTACCCCGGCAAGTCGTTCGTCGTCCTCGAGAAGTTCGAGGCCTTCGGCGGCACGTGGCGCACTCACACCTACCCGGGCATCCGCTCCGACAGCGACCTCTACACCTTCGGCTATCGATTCAAGCCGTGGACCAGTGCGCCGATCGCCAGCGCCGAGGAGATCCTCAAGTACATGGGCGAGGTCATCGACGAGAACGACCTCGGCCAGCACATCCGCTACCACCACGCCATCTCGCACGCCGAGTGGTCGAGCGAGACCAACCAGTGGACGCTGCTCGCCACGCGCACCGACCCGGACACCGGGACGACGGAATCGCTGACGTTCACGACCAACTTTCTGTGGATGTGCCAGGGGTACTACAAGCACGAGGAAGGCCACACGCCGGACTGGGCGGGCATGGACGACTTCAACGGTCGCATCGTGCACCCTCAGACGTGGTCCGACGACGTCGAACTCGCGGGCAAGCGCGTCGTCGTGATCGGCTCGGGTGCGACCGCAGCGACGATCATCCCGGCGATCGCCGACGAGTGCGAACACGTCACGATGCTCCAACGATCGCCGACCTACTTCGTGGCGCGACCGAACAGCAACGAGGTCGCCGACATGCTGCGCTAACTCGACATCCCCGAAGAATGGACGCACGAGATCGTGCGCCGCAAGGTCCTCAAGGAAGGCGCGGCGATCACCGACCTGTCGTTCTCGCATCCCGACTTCATGCGCGATGAACTCCTCAACGCGACCCGCGCCGCGTTGCCCGAGGGCTACGACGTCGACAAGCACTTCACGCCGACGTACCGCCCGTGGCAGCAACGGCTCGCGCTGATCCCGAACGGCGATCTGTTCCAGGCGATCAGCAGCGGCAAGGCGTCGGTCGCCACCGACGAGATCGAGACGTTCAACGCCGATGGCATCCTGACCAAGAGCGGCGAACAGATCGACGCCGATGTGATCATCACGGCAACCGGCTTCGACCTCAGCGTGCTCGGCGACATCCAGTTCACCGTCGACGACCAGCCCGTCAACTACGCCGACACCGTCACGTATCGCGGGATGATGTTCACCGACGTCCCGAACATGGTGTGGGTCTTCGGCTACTTCCGGTCGAGTTGGACCCTGCGCGTCGACCTGATCGGCGACTGGGTGACCCGGCTCCTGCACCACATGGACGACCTCGGCGTCAGCAAGGTCACCCCGCAACTGCGTGCCGAAGACCAGGACATGGAACTCAAGTCGTGGATCGACCCGGAGAACTTCAATCCCGGCTACATGATGCGCAGCGTGCATCTGATGCCGAAGCGCGGCGACAAGACCGAGTGGCAACACACCCAGGACTACATGGCGGAGAAGGACTACCTCCCCACCGCTGATCTCGACGACGGCTGCCTGATCTTCGAATGACGATCCGGGTCGGCTTCCTCGGGACCGGCTTCATCAGCCGCACCCACAACTACTTCCTCAAGCACTCCCGGGTCGACCATCGCATCGTCGCCGTCCACGATCCGGAGGCGGAGCGAGCGCAGGCATTCGCCGATCGCGTCGGCGCCGAGGCCGTCAGCGAGGACGACGTGCTCGACCGCGTCGATGCGGTCTTCGTGACGACGTGGACCTCGGAACATCGACGTCTCGTCGCCGCTGCAGCGGATCGCGGCCTCGCCGTGTTCTGCGAGAAGCCACTCGCCGTCGACGCACCGACCGCCGCTGCCATGGCCGAGACCGTCGAGACCGCCGGCGTCGTCAACCAGGTCGGACTGGTGTTGCGTTTCGTTCCCCAGTTCCTCCATGCACGAGCACTCCTTGCCGACCCGCGGGCCGGCAAGCTCCTGGCGGTGTCGTTCCGCGACGACCAGTTCATTCCGATCCAGAGCCACTACGGCTCGACGTGGCGCGTCGACCCGGCCCGCGCCGGCCGGGGCACGCTGCTCGAACATTCGATCCACGACATCGACATCCTCCAGTGGCTGTGTGGCGACGTGCAGACCGCCAGCGGCGTCGTGCGCGAGACACACGGCTACGCGCGCATCGACGACGTCACGGTCGCACGCCTCGAGTTCGTCGACGGCGGGATCGCGTCGCTGACCTCGATCTGGCACGACATGACCGACCGCCCCAGCGGACGCCAGATCGAAGTGTTCTGCGACAACCTCTACATGTCCTTCGACGGCACTCCCGACGGGCCGCTCACGTGGCAGTTCACGGGTGAACCCGCTCAGACGCTGCAGGGCCTCGACCTCGCGAGGGCGTGCTCCGACTCCGACGGAATGCCCGCTTCCTCCTCCGACGACATCGTCATCGTGCCCAACGGAGCGATCTTCAACCCGCTGACGCCATTCCTCGCGGCCTTGCGCGATGGTGCACCATCGCCGCTTCCGTTCACCGAAGCGCTGCCCGCACATCGTCTCGTCGACGCCATCTACGCCTCCGCCGACCGCGGCGGGGCGCCGATCACCGCTGTTTGAACAGCATCGGCGATCGCCGTCACCTGTGATGGGTCGATGTGGTGCGGCCATGCGATGGGTCCATCACATCTTGCCGCGAAAAGGACACTGCGATGACAGGTGTTCTGTCAAACTACTGCCACCAATCGGGAGGACAGCATGACCAACACACCAGCCAGCAATGATCCATCGGGGCCTGCGCGCCCGGCGTGGGTGATTCCCGTGATCGTGGGAATCGTCGCAATCACGGCGATCGCCCTCGCGTTGATCTTCACCAGAGACAGCGGCGACAGCGACGAGTCGACGGTCACCGACTCGACCGTCGGGGCGACCACGACCGACGCATCGACCACGGCATCGACCGAGCCGACCGAGCCGACCGTGACCACACCCGACGCGACCGATCCGCCGGCAACCGATCCACCGGCAACGGACGCACCGGCCCCCGACGGGCCGCTGGCCGACGACGTGAGCACACTCGCCGCGGACGAGCTCAGCATCGCCTCGGCAAACGGCACGTCGATGAACAACATCGTCTCGACCTGCCATGTCACCGTGGCGCCCGGCCTCCAACTGACGAGCTCCGGCGTCAGCGGCGCCGCAGGATCCGAGGGCGCCATCATGACGCTGGACATCTGGTCAGACGAAGGATCGACCCCGTACATCGAGATCTCCGATCTGAGCGGCCAGGTCGGCGGATTCATCTTCGGACGCGACGGCGGCGACGGGGACCAGGTCCGCTGGGGCGCCGAACTCACCGAGCCGTTCGGACCCGTCAACCAACTCACACTCGAATCGACGGGCGCACCGACGTACGGCGACGGCACCCCGGTGGCACCGATCAACATCTCCTTCACCCGTGCCGAGGCCCAGCAGTGCGGGTCGGGCTTCTACATCGAACCGTCGCCGTTTGCGCCGGGAGAGACCCCCGCGTTCCTCGACCAGTTCGGCGAACAGCCCGGCACCGGGTTCGCGATCGTCGGCCAGTGCTCTGACACGCTCATCCTGTCCGGTGGCGGCATGCTGTCGGCCTACGACTTCGACGGTGCGATCCAAGTGAACATGCAGCTCGCCCCGGCAGCGGAGACGGACTACTACACCACCCCTGACCCCGTCGATCCGGCGGAGCAGATCGTCGATCAGCAGGGTGGTGGCGGCGACGTGTCCACCGCCCTCCGCGTCGACGACTTCGACACCGGCACCCCGACGTACCTCACGTGGACCCAACAGCCGCCCGTCGAGGGCGGCATGCCGACCATCGAGTGCGGCTGACGCCGGACCGACCCCATGCGGCAAACTGGCCGCATGGGGAAACGAGACGGTGCCATCTATGTCATCACGAGCGACGAGCGCGCCAGCTTCGAGCGTGACGGGTACGTCCACCTGCGCGGGGTCCTGAGCGACGACGAGCTGGTCGAGATCGACGCGACCTACGACGCGTTCATGCGCGGCGAGATCGACGTCGAAGGCCGCGATCTCTACGACATGGTGACCGGCGAGTTCGGAACCGACCCGACCAGCTACGTGCTGTTCAACGTGATGCTGCCGCGCAAGTACTTCCCGGCATGGCAGGGCAACATCTTCGAACGGGTCAGTCACTCGATCGCCGAGCAGCTCTGCGGCGAGGGAATGACGCTCGACTTCGATCAGCTCCTCGCCAAACAGCCGGGTCGCGACGATGCGGTCTTTGCCTGGCACCAGGACCAGGCGTACTGGATCAACACCGACGATCGGCGCACCGCAACCTGCTGGCTGGCCGTCGACGAATCGACGTTGGAGAACGGCTGCATGCAGTTCCTGCCCGGCAGCCACCGCGAAGCGGTGCGACCCCATCGACCAGCGGGCGCCAGTCGAGAGGAACAGCACACGCTGGTGACCGATCTTCGCCCCGACGACAACGTCGTCGCCGTCCCGATCGCCCGCGGCGACATCACGGTGCACAACGAGGGCATCCTGCACGGATCCGGCGGCAACACGTCGACATCGAGCCGACGCCGGGCGTACATCAACGCGTATCGCTCGGTCGACACCGTGCGTCGCGAGCGCGAGCTCGGCTTCACCCACTCCCACAACGACGACCAGGAACTCCTCGGCCAGGTCGACGGCCTGCTCGCCGACGACAGCACGGCCTGAACCACAGCCTCCGACGCACCGAGGTGTCTGACACCACGACGACAGCGGGAGGCGGTCTACGGTTCGGGCATGGAACTGCAGGATCGCGTCGTCATCGTCACCGGAGCCGGGTCGGGCATCGGTGAAGCCATCGCCCGTGCCGCCCACGCGGCCGGAGCCCGTCATGTGGTCGTCGCCGACCTGCACGGGGCCGAAGCCGAGCGCGTGGCCTCCGACATCGGGGGCACCGCCGTCGAGATCGACGTGCGTGACGAGTCCGCGATCCAGCAGATGGTCGAGTCGACACTCGACGCACACGGCCCGATCCACCTGTTCGTGTCGAACGCCGGCTTCGTCACCGCTGCTGGCGTCGAGGACTCCAACGAAGCGATCCAGAACATGTGGGAGGTGCACTGCATGGCGCACATCTACGCGGCGCGTGCCGTCCTCCCGTCGATGATCGCCAACGGGGAGGGGTACCTGCTCAATACGGCGTCGGCGGCCGGCCTGCTGACCCAGATCGGGTCGATGGCGTACTCGGTCACGAAGGCTGCGGCGGTGTCGCTCGGCGAGTGGCTGTCGATCACGCACCACCATCAGGGAATCCGGGTGTCGGTGCTCTGTCCGCAGGCGGTGGCGACCAACATCGTGCGCAACAGTCCCGACAACAAGATCGCCGCAGCGGTCGCCGACGCCGACGATGCAGCGGACAGCTTCGAGGGTGGCGTCGCCAGCGGTGACGGCGTGCTCGACCCCGACGACGTCGCGCAGCTGTGCCTCGACGCGATCCGCAACGAGACGTTCCTCGTGCTCCCTCACCCGGAGGTCGCCACCTACGTCGAGCGCAAGGCGACCGATCGCGATCGCTGGCTCGGCGGCATGCGCCGCTTCCAGACCGCGCTGCACCCCGACGGCAACCTCCCCGGCGACGCCATCGCCCCCTGACCGGGAGCGTTACAAACGGGGTCTGACCCCTGATGTAACGGTGCTTGGAATCGGAGTGGGCGGGGTTGGAGTGCTTGACTTGCGGCATGACCGCCCTGACTGAATCCGTACGCCTCGAACAGGACGGCGACATCGCCGTCGTCATCGTCGACAACCCTCCCGTCAACGCCCTCAGCTGGCACGTTCGCCAGGGGCTCTTCGACGGTGTCAACCAGGCCGTCGAGAGCGGCGCCAAGGGCATCGTCGTCATCTGCGACGGCCGCACGTTCATCGCCGGCGCCGACATCACCGAGTTCGGTGGCGGCGCCCAGGAGGCCGCCGGTCTGCAGGACGTCCAGGCGGCGATGGAAGACGCCGCCGTCCCCGTGATCGCCGCCATCCACGGCACCGCGCTCGGCGGCGGCCTCGAAGTCGCACTCTGCGCCCACTATCGCGTCGCCGTCGCGTCAGCGAAGTTCGGTCTTCCCGAGGTCAACCTCGGCCTGCTCCCCGGAGCGGGCGGCACCCAGCGCCTCCCCCGGCTCGTCGGCGTGCCCAAGGCGCTCGAGATGATGACCTCGGGTCGTCACATCCCCACGACCGAAGCACTCGACGCCGGCCTCATCGACGACGTCGTCGACGGTGACGTCGCCGCGCTCCGCGCCGCCGCCGTGGCATTCGCCACGAAGGTCGTCGACGACGGCCTGCCGCTGGCCCGTGTTCGCGACCGCGACGAGAAGGTCCTCGAAGCCCGAGGCAACGAGGAACTGTTCGCCACGTTCCGCGCGTCGATCGCCCGCAAGACCCGCGGCTTCCTCGCCCCCGAGTACAACGTCCGCTGCATCGAAGCGGCCGCCAACCTGCCGTTCGACGAGGGCCTCAAGGTCGAGGGCAAGCTCTTCATGGAGCTGATGACCGGTCCGCAGTCCGCAGCGCAGCGCTACGGCTTCTTCGCCGAACGCGCCGCGAACAAGATCCCCGACATCCCCAAGGACACCCCGATTCTCGACATCCAGACCTGTGGCGTCCTCGGCGCCGGCACGATGGGTGGCGGCATCGCGATGAACTTCGCCAACGTCGGCATCCCCGTCACGATCGTCGAGCGTGACCAGGCCGCGCTCGACCGAGGCCTCGGCGTCGTCCGCAAGAACTACGAGCGCTCGGCGTCGCGCGGTTCGATCCCGCCCGAAGCGGTCGAGCAGCGCATGGCGCTGATCACCGGCTCGACCGACAAGGCCGACTTCGCCGACTGTGACATGGTCATCGAAGCGGTCTTCGAGGACATGGAGCTCAAGAAGTCGATCTTCAAGGAGCTCGACGAGATCTGCAAGCCGGGCGCACTGCTCGCCTCCAACACCTCGGCCCTCGACGTCAACGAGATCGCCGCCGTCACCTCACGGCCCGAGAGCGTCATCGGCATGCACTTCTTCTCGCCGGCCAACGTGATGAAGCTGCTCGAGAACGTCCGCGGTGACAAGTCGTCCGACACCGTCGTGGCCACCACGATGGCGATCGGCAAGCGGATCAAGAAGGTCCCCGTGATGGTCGGGGTCTGCCCCGGCTTCGTCGGCAACCGCATGCTGTTCATGCGTGGAGCCGAAGCCGAGCGGATGATCCTCGAAGGCGCGACCCCCGCGCAGGTCGACAACGTCCTCTACGAGTTCGGATTCGCGATGGGCCCGTTCTCGATGAGCGACCTCGCCGGCCTCGACATCGGCTGGAAGGAAGAGAAGTCCTCCAGCTCGACGATCCGCGAAGTCCTGTGCGAGAACGGGCGTCGCGGCCAGAAGAACGGGCGCGGCTACTACACCTACGACCCCGAGACCCGAGCAGCGACGCCCGACCCGGAAGTCGTCGAGCTGATCAAGAACTTCGCCATCGGCAAGGGCATCGAGCAGCGCGAGGTCACCGACCAGGAGGTCCTCGAACGCCTCCTGTACCCGATGGTCAACGAGGGCGCGAAGATCCTCGAAGAGGGCATCGCCATCCGCGGCAGCGACATCGACGTGGTGTGGGTCAACGGCTACGGCTGGCCGCTCTACCGCGGTGGCCCGATGTACTGGGCCGACCAGGTCGGACTCACCGAGATCGCCGCCAAGGTCAAGCACTACAGCGAGACCCTCGGCGGACGCCACTGGGATCCGTCGCCGCTCCTGACCCGCCTCGCCGACGAGGGCGGCGCGCTCCACCAG
>JBAWHL010000105.1:0-5614 GCA_049593815.1 Ilumatobacteraceae bacterium
GCAGGAACACCTGGGGCTTGCCGGGGACGTTGGCGCCCATGTACCAGGAGTTCGCCGTCGGGAGGAGCGTCAGGTTGGCGATGTCGTTGCTGTGCTGCACCCAGCGTTCCTGGGCGAGCGCGGTCGGCTCGATCGCGTCGAGGCCGTTGGCGCGCATGTGGTCGAGGGTCGCGCTGATCCAGTCGACGTGTTGCTCGATGGAGACCATCATGTTCGACAGCACCGACGGGCTGCCGGGGCCGGTGATCATGAACAGGTTGGGGAACCCGACCGACATGAGTCCGAGGTAGGTCTGGGGGCCGTGCGCCCAGGCATCGCGCAAGGATTCGCCGTTGCGTCCGTTGATGTCGACGCTGACGATCGCGCCAGTCATCGCGTCGAAGCCCGTGGCGAACACGATGGCGTCGAACTCCATGTGTTCGGTCGTCTCGATGCCGGTCTCGGTGATCGTGGCGATCGGGTGTTTCTGCAGGTCGACGAGGCGGACGTGTTCGAGGTTGTACGTCTCGAAGTAGTTGGTGTCGAGGCACGGCCGTTTCGTGGCGAAGTAGTGGTTGGTGGGGCACAGCGCGTCGGCGACCTCGGGGTCGTCGACGATCGAGCGGATCTTGCCGTGCACGAACTTCCGCATGGTGTCGTTCGCCTCGGCGTTCGTGCTCATGTCGTTGAACGGCTGGAGGAAGGCGAGTTCGCCGCGCTGCCACACCTCTTCGTAGGCGGCGAGTCGTTCCTCCTCGGACACGTCGAGCGCACCGATCTCCGGCGGCTCCCGTGGGACGCCGATCCCGGACCACCGCGCAGCTTCGCGATACGCGGCCGGGTCGGCTCGGTACTCCGCGAGGCGTTCGTCGGTGATCGGCCCGTTGTGTGCCGGCATCGAGAAGTTCGGTGTGCGTTGGAAGACGGTGAGTTGCGATGCCTGCGAGGCGATGATCGGGATCGACTGGATGCCCGACGATCCGGTGCCGATCACGGCGACGCGCTTGCCGGTGAAGTCGACGCCGTCGTGCGGCCAGCTGCTGGTGAAGAAGACGTCGCCGGCAAAGCGGTCGGCACCGGGGATGTCGGGCGTCTTCGGCATCGAGAGACAACCGGTGGCCATGATGTAGAACGCGGCGGTGATCGAGTCCCCGGTGTCGGTGGTGACGGTCCAACGGTGGGCGTCGTCGTCCCACGTGGCCCCGTCGACCCGGGTGCCGAAGCGGATGTCGCGACGCAGGTCGTGCTTGTCGGCGACGAACTGGGCGTAGCGCAGGATCTCGGGCTGGGTGGCGTACCGCTCCGACCAGGTCCACTCCTCCTGGAGTTCGGGGTCCCAGCTGTAGGAGTAGTCGACGGTGAGGATGTCGCATCGCGCACCCGGATACCGGTTCCAGTACCAGGTGCCCCCGACGTCGTCGCCCGCCTCGAGCACGACGGCGTTCATGCCCGCCTCGCGCATCTTGTACAGCTGGTACATCCCGGCGAACCCGGCGCCGACGATCACCACGTCGACCTTCGTTCCTGCCGTGTCTCCGTTGTCGCTCATGCGATGTCCCCCTCGATCGGTTCTCTCGCAGGATTGTCGCAGTTCGCTGCTCTCGGTGCCGATGCGGACGACCGAGCACTCTCCGTCCCACCCGGTGCTTGCCCAGCACCCCCACCCCGTTCTCCTGAGCGGTCGTTGCGGTCAGCGCAACGGTGGCTCAGAAATTCGGGGTGCATCGAGAGGGAGCGGGTCGGAGCGGTGGTCGCGGTGGGGCATCGGCGGTCAGACTGTCGTGATGACGCGAGCCGAGACGACGCTGATCGTGCTGTTGCGCGGCATCAACGTCGGGGGCAACCGCAAACTTCTGATGACAGACCTGCGAGCGATCGCGGCGTCGATCGGACTCGATGCCGTCCGGACCCACATCCAGAGCGGCAACCTCGTCGCGACGTCCGCCGCCGCGCCATCGACCGTCGCCACACGGCTCCGTGCGGCGATCCTCGAGACGACCGACCTCGACGTCCCGATCGTCGTGCGGACGGCGCAACAGTGGCGGGCGCTCATCGGCGCGAATCCATTCGCCGACGCTCCTGACATCGGCAGAACGGTGCATGTCACCTTCCTCGATGCGCCGGCACCCGACGATCTCGTCGCGTTCGACGCCTCCGAGTTCGCGCCGGAGGAACTCGTCGTGCACGAGGGTGAGTGCTACCTCCACCTGCCCAACGGCATGGGGCGATCGAAGCTCGCTGTCAAGCTGCAACGACTCCCCGGCGCATCAACGGGCACGGCGCGCAACTGGAACACCGTCCTCAAGATCGCCGAACTCGCGCGCGTGTGACAGATCGTGCCAGGCACGATCCGTCACACCGACGCGATGTCTCTCAGCCCGCACACGTCGGCGCACAGGTCGACCGAACGCAAACGCTGCTCGATCGTCGGCGACGAGTGGGCGATGATCAACTCGTCGGCATCGGCGTGCGCGGCGAAGTCGTCGAGGTAGGCGCGAACCGTCTCGGGTGTGCCGACGGCGGAGTACTGCATCATCTGCAGGATCTGTTGACCCTGTGGTGACTGCACGAGCTGCTCGGCCTCGTCGTCGGTGTAGTCGCGGTCGCCGCCGAGGAAGCGGGCGACGCGCCAACGTCGGACGGTCTCGAACTGTTCTTGCGCATCGGCCTCGGTGTCTGCGGCGAGCACGTTGACGCCGGCGATCACGTGCGGCTCGGCGAGCTGTTCGGATGGCACGAACTCGCGTCGGTACATCGCCACCGCGTCGACGAGTGCTCCGGGGGAGAAGTGGGAGGCGAATGCGTACGGCAGGCCGAGCATCCCGGCGAGCTTGGCACCGAACAATGACGAGCCGAGGATGTAGAGCGGCACGTTGGTGCCCTTGCCGGGGGTCGCGTTGACGCCGGCGATGCGGGTCTCGCCGGTGAGGAATCCCTGGAGTTCGAGGACGTCTTGTGGGAACCGTTCGGCGGAGCGATGGTCGCGGCGTAGCGCGCGCATGGTGTTCTGGTCGCTGCCCGGCGCTCGTCCGAGGCCGAGGTCGATGCGCCCCGGGTGCAGGGTGGCGAGCGTGCCGAACTGCTCGGCGATCGTGAGCGGTGCGTGGTTGGGCAACATGACACCGCCGGCGCCGAGCCTGATGGTGGACGTGTGCGCGGCGATGTGGGCGATCAGCACGGCCGTCGCCGACGAGGCGATCGAGGACATGTTGTGGTGTTCGGCGTACCAGACCCTCGAGTAGCCGGCCTGCTCTGCTCGTTGCGCCAGGGCCACGCTGGCCTCGAGTGCATCGCAGGCCGTCTCGCCTCGGCTGATGATCGCCAGGTCGAGGATCGACAGCGGGACGGACTTCGTGGGTGACGCCATGGTCGCCACAACACCACATGTCCGCCCGCTATTTCCTCTTCCGCGCCCGACCCGAGATTCGTGCGGCTGCGCGCACCGTGTCCGCACATGTCGAAGCGTGCTCGGAGATGGGTGCCGGTCGTGGCGCCTGGCGCTCCCATCCCGTGTCGTTCGGGCATGGGGGGCGGTGTGAGGCGGTGTGAGGTGATGCGGCGACGTCAGGTGCCGGTGAAGTTGGGGGCGCGCTTCTCGAGGAAGCTCTTGACGCCTTCGCGATGGTCGGCGGTCTGGAACAACTCGGCGAGGTTGGTCGAGACCCAGACACCGAGATCGTTCCAGTCGGGATCGATGGTCCGTCGCAATCCCCGCTTCAGGGCTTGGACGGCGAGCGGGGGGTTGGCGGCGATGCGCTCGGCGATGGCCATGGCGGTCGGGAGCAGCTCGTCGTGGGGAACGACCCGGCCGACGAGCCCGATCCGCTCCGCTTCCTCGGCGCTGATCACCTCGCCCGTGAACAGCAACTCCGCCGCCTTCTCTCGTCCGACCAGGGAGGCGAGTCGTCCGAGGCCGGCGACGTCGCTGACCAGTCCGCGCAGCACGAAGAGCTCACCGAACTTGGCCTTCTGGGAGGACACCCGGATGTCGGCGAACATCGCCAACTCCATCCCCCACCCGACCGCTGCGCCGTTGACCGCAGCGATGATCGGGATGTCGCTGTGGAGGAGCGCGTCGGCCGCTGGCGTGAGGCGCGGCGCCCGGTCGGTGATCGGCGGTGGTGTGTCGCCGCCGCCCATGACCTGCTTGACGTCGTCGCCCGAGCAGAACGCGGGATCCGTTCCGGTGATGACGAGGCAGCGAGCCGTCGATGTGCGCACGGCGGACTCCAACGCTGCGTACGCCGACCAGTTCAGGGCGTTGCGGGCCTCGGGTCGGTTGATCGTGATCACGCCGACGTGGCCCCGCTCGTCGTACAGGACCTCGGCTGTGTTCCCCATCGCGCTGACGCTAGGTCTCGCCGCCACCTCGACCCCGTACCGAAGACCCGCGGCGATGAGCGAGTGCACCACATGTCGAGGACTGGCTCATCGCTGGCGGCGGGGCGGGGCGGGTTAGCGTTCCGAGGATGGGGTACGTGGCGAGTTCGGAAACGCCGACGCCGTACCTGCCATTCATGGAGACACCCGGCGGAGCATTCCGCTGGCGTCTCGGTGTGCGCCCGCTCGACGTGGCCGACTGGATCGAACTCGGGCCCGGTGCGGACGGAGCGATCGCCGCGAAGGCTGCGCTCAACCGAGACCATCCCGAGACCGTGTTCGCCGCGCTCGACGACACCGAGGTCGAGTCGCAGGAGGTCGCCGACGCGCTGCTGGGACACCTCCGACAGCGATGGCCCGACCGGTACGGAACCGCAGAGCTCGACGCCGATCTGCATCCGCTCGACGCGGCGGCCCGGCTGGTGCCCGAGGACCTGGTGCTGCTCGTGGAACGTGACGGCGCGCTCGTGTTCGGTGGTGGCTCGGTCTGCTTCCCGAATCGTTGGGACCTGCAGTCCAAGATCGGATGTTCGATGGCCGACGTGCATCGACCCGTCGCGCTCCTCAACGAACAGCTCGAGGCGCCGATCGATCGGTTCTTCGAGCGGTTGACGCCCGAACGGAGTTTCTGGCGTCTCGGCTGGGGCGTGATCGACACCGCCGACTGGTACACGCCGCTCGATGGGACTGCCGCGCCGCGCCCGCCCGCCCCGGCTCCGGCCGACCACTACCTGCGGGTCGAGCGAGAGACCCTGCGCCGGTTCCCGACGACCGGGTGTGTGTTGTTCACGATCCGCACCCACGTCGCTGCGCTGCCGGTCGTGGCGGACGATCCGCGGGTGGCCGAGCGACTCGCCGCCGCGCTCGAGTCGCTGCCACCGGAGGTGCAGGGGTACAAGGATGTGGTGTCGGTGAGCAGCGGCATCGTGGAAGTGTTGCGGTCCGGATCGATGATGGACCGAACTTGATATACTTACACTCAACATTTGTGATCGAAGACAGCACATCTGGCGCGAGGAGCGACAACCATGGCGATTGATCCGAAGAAGTGGACGCTGAAGACGCAAGAGGCGTTGTCTGCGGCCATCGACCAGGCCAAGCAGCTCTCGAACCCAGAGCTCACCCCCGATCACGTGCTCGGGGCGATGATGCGCCAGGAGGGCACGATCGTCCCCGCGGTCCTCGCCAAGCTCGGACAGGCGCCACTGATGGTGCGCAACCGCGCCGACGAAGCCGTGCAGAAGCTCCCCAAGGC
>JBAWHL010000106.1:0-4585 GCA_049593815.1 Ilumatobacteraceae bacterium
CCACTGATGAGCCAACGCACCATCCGCGGTGCATTCCCTCATCGCGGAGCGCTCGACCATCCGATCCCGACCCACTGATGAGCCAACGCACCATCCGCGGTGCATTCACTCATCGCGGGGCGCTCCACCATCCGACCCCGACCCAGCTGAGCCAGAGCACTCCGGGACGTCGTCCACGGGGCCAGGTCACGCAAGGACATCGACAAGTCGGCGCTCCGGTCGTTCACGAGTCGGGCGATCGACGCTCAAGGTGAGCTCGGCAAGCAGGCGATCGCAGCCGGGTACGTCGGACCATCGGGCAGCATCGCGACGCTCCCGTTCATGGGGAGGCGTTCGACGGGGACGATCACCGCGATCGAGGACACGGGCACCACCATCAACAACAGCTTCCGCGCGCGGGTCGACATCTCGGTCGACCGTCCTGACGGCACGTCGTTTCCCGTGCACCGGACCGTGTCGATCTCGCGCATGGCGCTCCCCCGGATCGGCGACCGCGTCACGGTGGCCCACTCCCCCGACGACCCGATGGACTTCGTGTACCGCGTCTCGGTGTCCCCGTCCGGGGCTCCTGCGTCCGGCCCGGCTGGAGGTTCCACGAGTGGTTCGTCCGATCGCATCGCACGGTTGAAGGAACTCGCCGGACTGCGTGACTCGGGGGTGCTCTCCGACAGCGAGTTCGAAGCGGAGAAGCAGCGGCTGCTCTCCGAGTGACCGCGCGCGGTCGTGCATGGTCGCAGATGGCCGTGCCTGATGCCCTTCGTGAGCCGATGCCCTTCGTGAGAGGGTGTCACGATGAGCCGGGCCTTCGAGGAGATCGACCATCAGACGACACCGATGGGCGACATCAGCCTGCGTCGCCGACTCGAACCGACGCTGCAGGTCGACGTGTACGAGGTGAAACTCGGCGAAGAGTTCTTGATGTCGAGCCTCTTCACCGCGAGCGAGGAGGCCGTCGCCCGACTCGGTCTGGCGGCGCGGAACGGCAGCGAGCTCGACGTGGTCGTCGGGGGTCTCGGTCTGGGCTACACGGCGCGGATCGCGCTCGACGACGAGCGAGTGGCGCGCCTGCAGGTGATCGATGCGCTCCCCCAGGTGATCGGCTGGCACCGCGACCACCTCGTCCCGCTCGGCGCCGGCCTCACCGCCGACGAGCGGTGCTCGTTCGTACACGGTGACTTCTTCGCCATGGTCGAGGCCGGCATCGAACACGACCCCGACGGCCCGCATCGATACGACGCGATCCTGGTCGACATCGACCACACGCCGAGCCAT
This sequence comes from Ilumatobacteraceae bacterium, assembly GCA_049593815.1. Taxonomy (GTDB): domain Bacteria; phylum Actinomycetota; class Acidimicrobiia; order Acidimicrobiales; family Ilumatobacteraceae; genus Sva-07. The sequence goes on from JBAWHL010000106.1 coordinate 1,273, forward strand.
CTGCTCAGCTCCGACCACGCCGGGTTCTACCGACCCGAGGGCTTGGCCAGGGTGCGCGATCAGCTGCTGCCCGGCGGCGTGTTCGCACTGTGGTCCGACGATCCACCCGACGATGACTTCGTCGCCGTGTTGCGTGGCACGTTCACCGAGGTCGTGGCGCACATCGTCGCCTTCCCGAACTTCTACACCGGCGGCGAGTCGGCCTGCACGGTGTACGTCTCCACGATCTGAACGTTCGGACGAACGCCGTCGGCTCCGAGAAACCGGCACGCCATCGACCGCAGCGGTCTGCTTCGATGGCTCCATGGATCGGCACGGCGTGCGTTCGGAGTGGGGGTCGATGCCACCGACGGTGCGCGACCGCATCGACGAGGTCGCCGGCGCACACGTCGTGTCGGCGACGAATCTGCAGGGCGGGTTCTCTCCGGGGCCCGCCGCCCGCTGCACGCTCGACGACGGTCGCACCGTGTTCGTGAAGGCCGCTGGGCTCGAACTGAATCCGTTGTCCCCGGCCATGCATCGCCGCGAAGCCGACGCGCTGGCATCGCTCGACGCGGCGGCGCCCAGTCCGGAGCTGATCGGGGTCGTCGACGACAGCGGCTGGATCGCGCTCGTGATCGAGTGGGTCGATGGACGCATGCCGACCGGGCCACTCGACACCGACGACGTCGAACGGATCCTGACACTCGTCGATCGTCTGGCCGAGGTGCAGGGCGACCCTCACCTCCCGTCGGTCGCCGCCGATTCGACACTCGGTGGGCATTGGGCTCGTCTGCGCTCCGACCCGTTGCCCGGACTCGACGCGTGGACGACCGCGCATCTGCCCGAGCTCGTGGCCCTCGAGGCCCAGTTCGCCGACGCTGTCGACGGCGATCATCTGGTGCACATGGATCTCCGTTCGGACAACATCATCTTCGCGTCGAGCGGACCCCGGCACGACGTGATCGTCGACTGGCCCGGGGCGTCGCGCGGCGCGCCGTGGCTCGATCTGGTGGGGTTGTTGCCATCGCTCGAGCTCGACGGCGGGCCGCGCCCGGAGGACGTGTTCGACGCGGCGCGGCGAGGTCGCGACGTCGACCCGGAGGCGGTGAACGCGTACCTCGCCACCATCACCGGATACTTCACCCGGAGTTCGTTGCTGCCGCCACCGCCCGGCCTGCCGACGCTGCGTCCGTTCCAGGCGGCCCAAGCCGCGATCTCCCGTCGATGGCTGGGGCAGCGGTGCGGGTGGGCCCCGCACTGAACGACCATCGGGCGCCATCGCTCGCCGAGGAACCATTCCGCGACGTCTGTGGAACAATGCGGCATGGCCGCAGGGAGGGCGTTGGTCGTCGGACGAGGCATCGAACTCGGAGCCGCCGACGCAATGCTCGACGACGCCGACCACGGTGTGGGTGGCACCATGGTCCTCACGGGCGAGGCGGGGATCGGCAAGTCCACCCTCCTCGACGAGGTCGCTGATCGCGCTCGACGCCGGGACCATCGCGTCCTCGTCGGACGCTGCCTTCCGATCGTCGCGTTGGTCTACGACGGGTTCGTCGACGCCTTTCGTTCGCTCGACGCCACCGAGGCGGCCGCCCTTCCCCCGATACTCGGGGACCGTCAGCGTGTCGATCCGGATGGCCTCGGCTCGTCGTTCGAGGCGACCGCGCAGATGCTCGAGTCGCTCGCCTCACCGGCACCCGTGCTGCTCGCCCTCGACGACTTCCACTGGGCGCACCCCACGACCCGCCAACTCTTCGTCTGGCTGTCACGTCGGCTCGCCAACTCTCGCGTCACTCTGCTGGCGACGGTGCGGACGCCCGACGAGTCGCCACACCGGGCCGACGATCCCGAGATCGACCGCCAGTTCGCCGAATGGTGGCGGATGCCGTGGGTGGAGCGGGTCGAGCTGCGGCGGTTCGACCGGGACGAGCTCGCACTCCAACTCGCATCGGTGTTGGGAGAGCGCCCCGGCCGCGAACGCCTCCGCACGGTGATGGAGCGCTCCGGCGGGAACCCGTTGTTCGCGCGCGAAGTGGCGCTGGCGGACGGCGCACGCCTCCCCGACCGCCTACGCGACGTGCTCGCGGTCACGCTCGACCAGCTCCCCGAGTCGACCACTCGCCTCCTTCGAGTGTGCGCAGTGGCCGGGCCACGGGTCCATCACCGCCTCGTCGAACAGACAGCGGAACTCGACGGGAGCGAGTTGGCTGATCTGTTGCGTCCCGCCGTCGACGCCGAGGTGCTCCTCACCGACGGATCGAGCACTCGGTACGAGTTCCACCATGCACTCTTCGCCGAGACGATCCTGGCCGGGATGCTCCCCGGCGAGGCGGGCCCGATCCACGCGCTGATGGCTCATGCGCTCGAACGCGACCCGAGTCTGGCCACGCACGGCGCCGCCGAGATCGCCCACCACTGGCTCGGGAGCGGCGACCACGAACGAGCTCTCGTGGCCTGCATCGCCGCCGCTGGTGACGCCGAGGCCGTCGGCGCGGCGGAATCCGCCCACCGCTTGCTCACCCACGCCCTCGACACGTGGGACCGGGTCGCCGACCCGGAGGAGATCACCGGTCTCACCCGATGCGCCGTGTTGCACCGGGCGGCCTGGTGTGCCGAATGGTCGGGCCAGAACTCCCTCGCGCAACAGCACCTCCGAGCGGCGGTCGACCAGCACGCTGGCAGCGATGCCGAGCTCGGCGGGCACTACGCACTCCTCGCCGAGGTCGCCGCCCGCGGCTTCCCGCCCGCCGACTTCGGCGACCTGGTCGCTCGTGCGCTCGACCTGACCCAGATCGATCCGCCATCGCCCGACCGGGCACGCGCCCACCTCGCCGCGGGCTGGTACTGGGACATGCGACCCGGCGACACGTTGGAACATGCCCCCGAAGCGTTGTCCATCGCCGAAGCGGTCGACAGCCCCGACCTGCGGTGTCAGGCGATGGTGATGCTCGGCGGCGCGATGACCGTCACCGGCCTCACCGACGCCGGCATCGAGATGGCTCGACAGGGTCAGGCGGTCGCCCGGAGCCACGGCCGGGACATGACCCTGCTCGCCTCGCACATTCCCGTGGCCGCGATGCTGCTCCGATCCGACCGGATCGACGCCGGGATCACGACGGCACTCGACGGACTCGAGCTCGCGAGGCGCCGCGACGGCGCGCACACCACCGTGCCCTGGTTGGCGGCGCTGGCGATGTCGGGTCTGGTCGATGCCGGTCGCTGGGACGAGGCCGAGGGTTTGATCACCGAGGTCGACGGCGACGGCCTCGGGACGTCGTGGCTCCACTTCGAGTACGCCCGTCTCCTGGCCTTCCGCGGGGAGCGCGAG
>JBAWHL010000107.1:0-10462 GCA_049593815.1 Ilumatobacteraceae bacterium
ACCGTGGGTGGTCCGGCGGTGGGCGGCGCGGGCGATGGAGCGATTCCCGGAGGCGGAGTTCTCGGAGACGGAGAGATTCCGGCAGGTGGAGTTCCGGCGGGACGCGCTGGTGGTCCGGGTGCCGGCGGTGGCGTCGCTGGTGCTCCCGGCGTCGACCCCATGGGGTCGAACGTGCTCTCCGAGCGGTTCCTGAGCGTCGACAGCTTCGCTGCGCTGGTTGCCGAACGGGTCGACACGCTGGAGTCGGAACTCTTCGACTCCGGTGTCGCCGCCGACGTGCTGGCGACGTGGACCACCACGGTCACGTCGAGTGGTCTGGTCGACGCCGTCACGGTGACCGCTGACGCAGACAGCATCTCGACGTACTTCGGCTGAGCGGATCAGCGGTGAGCTCGCTCGCAGGAAATTCACGGTTGGCTCACAGGTTCGCCTGCCATGCTGACGGCATGCCGGGACAACACCTGCTCGTCGTCGATGACGAGGACAACCTGCGAACGATGCTCGCCGCCGCCCTCCAACACCATGGATTCGAGGTCACCACGGCCGAGAACGGCCGCCGAGCGCTCGAACTCGTCCCCGAGGTGCGCCCGGACCTGATCCTGCTCGACGTGATGATGACCGACCTCGACGGGTTCGAGGTCTGCCGTCGACTGCGAACCGAGGGCAACCGCACGCCGGTGCTGTTCCTGACGGCGCGTGACTCGACCGAGGACAAGGTGCGTGGGCTGACGCTCGGCGGCGACGACTATCTGGAGAAGCCGTTCAGTCTCGACGAGCTCGCCGCTCGGGTCGAAGCCGTGTTGCGCCGCACCGCCGATGCCGGGTCGGGCGGTTCCACCGTCCTCGAGTGTGCCGACCTGGTGCTCGACGACGACGCCCACCGGGTTCGCCGCGCCGGCATCGATGTCGCGCTCTCGCCCACCGAATTCAACCTGCTGCGATACCTCATGCTCAATCAGGGGCGGGTGCTCTCCAAGGCGCAGATCCTCGACCATGTGTGGAAGTACGACTTCGGCGGTGACGGCGGCGTGGTCGAGACGTACATCGGCTACCTCCGCAAGAAGGTCGATCAGACCGAACCCAAGCTCATCCACACCCTGCGCGGCGTCGGCTACACGCTGCGCACGTGACCAGCACGATGTCGCTGCGCTCTCGCCTGCTGGCCGGTATGGCGGTCGTCGCCGTTGTGCTCGTGGCCGTGTCGATTCTGATCACGTTCACGACCCGCAACCAGCTCGTCGAACAGATCGACACCCGCCTGATGTCGTTCTCGCCGGTCGGTGGCAACGGCGCGTTCGTCCGCGAGCCACTTCCCGAGGTTCGCGCCGACGTCCCACCACCGCGGGCCCCCACGGAGTCTCCGGAACGGGTCAGTGACGTCTACCAGGGCTTCGTCGGCGTCGACGGCGAATTGACGACTCGATTCGCCCCCAACTTTGGTGACGAGGAGTACGGGCCACCCGAGATCGCGCCCGACGATTTGCCGGCGGCCGGCAGCCGCACGTTCACGACCAACGCAGTCGGCGGCGAGGTCACCTACCGGGTGCTCGCGCAGCACGTCGGCGATGTCACCGCGATCACCGCGTTGCCGATCAACGACGTGGAGGACACGATCTCCGAGCTCATCCTGGTGCAGATCATCGGCATGCTGATGATCCTGACCGTGCTCGGCCTCGTGAGCTGGTGGGTCGTTCGCCTCGGCATCCGTCCGATCAAGGACATGACGCGGACGGCGAGCGAGATCGCAGACGGCGACCTCACCGTGCGGGTCTCCGAGGACCGGGCTCAGGGAACCGAGGCCGGCGAACTCGCCGTCTCGCTCAACCGCATGTTGGGTCACATCGAGGAGGCCATCGACGAGCGGGCGGCCTCGGAAGATCGCTTGCGACGCTTCGTCGCTGACGCGTCGCACGAACTGCGCACACCGGTGACCACGATCCGGGGCTACGCGGAGTTGTACCGACACGGCGGGCTGGCCGATCCAGCAGCGCTCGACGATGCCATGCGTCGCACCGAGCAGGAGGCGGTCCGGATGGGCCGGCTGGTGGAGGACATGCTCGTGCTGGCGAAACTCGATGAACAACGCCCGCTGGATGCCGGTCCGGTGGACCTCGGTGCCCTGATCCGCGACGCGGGAGCCGATGCGAAGGCCACGTGGCCGGGCCGGCCGATCGAGGTCGAGACGCCCGACGAGGCCGTGATCGTCACGGGCGACGAGGACCGCCTGCGGCAGGTCGTCGCGAACATCGCCGGCAATGCGCTGGTCCACACCGACCCTGCCGTCCCGGTGACACTGCGAGTGCAGGTCCTCGACGGGGAGGCCATCGTCGAGGTGGAGGATCTCGGTGACGGCATGCCACCCGAGGTCGCGGAGCATGTCACCGAACGCTTCTACCGTGCCGACCCGGCGCGGTCGCGTCACCGCGGCGGCAGCGGTCTGGGCCTGGCGATCGTCGACACGACCATGGTCGCTCACGGCGGTTCCATGACCATCGACTCCGAGCCGGGCCGCGGCACGGTCGTCCGTCTCGGACTCCCGCTCGCTCGACGCTGAGGGGACGCGCCGCCTCGGATGCTCGCCCTGTGTCGGGCCGGCCGTGACGCTCGGGGCGGGCGTCGTCCGTGCTGTCGGAAAATGTGGTCTACGCTGCCCCGATGGGCTGGACGGGCAACGGTGTCATCGGACGGGCGCGCGGCTGAACCCGGTCGGGGGGTGACCCGACGCGCAGCGTTCTCGGTCGGACTCGGACTGGTCGGCGGACTGGCACTGCGCTCGGCTCGCGCGTCGACGTTCGCCGTCGGTGCGGAGCGGCCTGGAATCGATCAGAGCGCGGCGGCCCTCCGGCCGGCAACACGTCTCGATCCGCCGCCGCCGAGCCGTCGGTGGTCCACCGTGTCCATCGGACCGTCCGCGCTCGGACGTCCGATCGAGATGTGGACGTCCGCGGCACCCGCAGGTGAACGCCGCCGAATTCTGGTGGTCAGCGGTGTGCACGGCAACGAGGTCATCACCCGTCCGCTCGCCGAGTCGATCGCTCACGCCGCGGTTCCCGACGACGTCTCGCTGTCGATCATCGCGTCGGCGAATCCGGACGGGTGGGCGAAGCAGTCGCGTCGCAACGCCCACGGAGTCGACCTCAACCGGAACTTCCCGTGGCGCTGGAGTCGATCCGACGGTGGCCACGGGCCCGCGTCAGCGCCGGAGACGCGTGCGCTGATGGATGCGGTCGTCGCGTCCCGAGCGGACCTCGCGGTGTGGATTCATCAACCCCTCGCGTATGTCGCTCCACTCCACGGATGCCCGAGGGAGTACGCCGACGCCTGGCGGGCCCACGTCGGCGATCGGCGTCGCGACGGCCTCGACCAGCACGGCGGTGGTGAGACGTGGACGGCGCGCGTGGCCGGGATTCCGAGCATGTTGGTCGAGGTGGCCACCTGGTCGGCGAGCTCAGCGCTCATCGAGGCGCACACCCGCGGGTTCCAGGCGTGCGTCGATGTCGTCAGACCTCGGTGACGACGAGCGCGGCCGGTCGGCGACGACCCAGCGGAACCGTCACTTCGTCGGCGGTGGCCAGACCTTGCCCTTGGCGATGCGTCCGTGCTTGCGTTTGAGCACCCAGATGCTCGCCTTGCGCCAGTCGGCAGGGGTCTGGACCTCCATGCCGCGTCGTGCGAGCGCTTGGATCACGTCGGGGATGATGTCGCCGTGGCTGCACAGCACCGCGCCGTCGCCGACGTCGGCCAGGAGGTCGAGCACGGGCTCGAAGGGCTCGCCTTCGAAGAGCCGCTGCTCGTCGTGGATCTCGACCCCGAGACGTCTGGCGAGGGGTTCGAGCGTCTGCACGCACCGGACGTAGGGGCTGGAGTGCAGTGATGTCGCATGTTTCGACAGGCGCTTGCCGATCGCTTCGGCCTGCTTCCAGCCGTGCTTGCTGAGAGGGCGCTGTTCGTCGTCGCCCTCCCACACGCGTCGCTCGCCGGCCTTCGCGTGCCGCACGAGATAGATGGTTGCCGGGTGACTCATGCGGGCCGTTCCTTCGCGTCCCTAGGACTCGCCGGAGAGTCGGACGTGTCGCTCGGTCAGTTGGCGCACGAACACGATCCAGGTCGCTGCGGCGACGACGTTGACCACCGCGGTGATGTAGCCGATCGCGGCGAAGTCCTCGAGGCTCTCGGCCACGGACTCCATGTTTCCGGAGGGGATGCCGGCCGAAGCGAAGTTGCCGATCTGCACGGCGAGCAGCACGGTCGGGATGATGCCGAAGACGGCCAACCAGAGCCAGAGCACCCGGTTGTCGGGCTCCTGCTTCCATCGGTCGGTGCCGTCGACCGACGTGGAGTCGGACGCCTTCCAGAGCTCACGGAGCACGAGGAACGGGATGACGTAGAGCACCATCGGCGGCAGGAACCAACCGAAGATCGCGAACAGCGGGCTCCAGGTGGTGGCCCGACCGAACGCTCGGACGTTGGTGGCGATCCGGTACGCCCACATGATCGTGAGCACGCCGGTTGCCAGCGTCGCCAGGCTGGTGACGAGTTGCACGGCATTGAGCGGGGCGATGGCCGTCGTGAAGTCGTCTTCGGAGATCGAGCCGTCGAGGAAGTCTTTGGCGTCCTGGGTGACACCCGCGGAGAGGAGCGCCGTGATGACCGTGCTCACGGCGAGGATCGCTGTCAGGATCACGATGGCCTTCGCGAGCCCGCCGATGCGCTTGATGCCGGCCTGGGTGGGGGGTGCGTCGAACGCGACGTAGCCAGCGGGAGGAGCGAGGTTCCCCGGCGGGGGTGGAGGCGGGGTGGGGGGCGGCGTGGCACCCGGTGGGGGAGGGACGTCGCTCACGAATCACACCGTAGCCGCCGTGAAGGGGGTCCCTGGAGTGGCGATCGACACCGATGACCACGGTGCAATCGGATACGTCAGCCGATAGGGCGACCGCCGCGCCGATGCGCTACTTGGCGTCGGACCACCGGCTGATGAGGCTCGTCTCGGTCACGAACCTGACGTCGACGCTCCCGCGTTCGCGCAGCCACCGAAACGCGGCCTCCTGCAGTGCGTCGTCGACGACGGCCCGAGCGTCCGCAGCTCGCTCGGCGGGCGCGAGGACGAGCAGTTCGTCGTGCAGACAGAGCACGATGCGCGCGTCGAGTGGAGCGGCGCGAGCCCGCACGATGACCGCCCATGTCTTGAAGAACTCGGCGGCTGCACCCTGGACCATGGCGTTGCGTCCGTACCGGCCACGCGCCGCGGCACGGGACCGTTGCGTCGCCGCCGTCGAGTCGGGTTCGACGTTGCCGCTCATCCTGACGAGTCGGCCTCCCGATGTGCGCAGGTCGTTTCCGCCTTCGGCCGCCCGCGCCGCGGCAGCCAGGAAGCCCATCGCCACGGGATACGCGCGCTCGAGCCCGCGGAGCGCTTCGGCGCCGTGGCCCGTGGTCTGTCCGTACATCGCGCCGAGCACGGCGACCTTGGCCGTCTCACGTGGAACGGAGAGGCGCTGTGCGACCGGGGCGTACATGTCCGCGTCCGTCGTTGCCGAGGCCAGGGCGGCATCGCCGGACACGGCGGCCAGGATGCGCGGTTCGATCTGTCCGAGGTCGGCGCGGACGAAGGTCGTGCCGGGGCCGGCGAGGATCGCCGGCCGGAGATCGGCGGGCATGTTGTGGAGCCCGGCGGTCGCCGTCATCCGCCCGGCGGCCCCGTCTGAGGCCGACCACTCGCCGCGGAGACGGCCGTCGACGACGTGTTCGTCGAGCCACCGGTAGCCGAAGGTCGTGCAGATCCGTTCGGCCTTCCGCCAGATCAACAAGGCGTCGACGATCGGATGCTGATCGCGAACCTGTTCGAGTCGCCACGCCCTCGTGTCGTCGAGCTCGATCCCGGCTCGCCGCAGCAGCGACTTGACGTTCGCCGGGTTTCGCAGGTCGATGCCATCGCCGAGCCCGGGGCCGAGATGTTGCAGCACCAAGCGGTCCCGTTCGGCGGCGAGCCGCAGTTCGTCGGCTGCGTCGGTGGGCCGAGGTCCGATGAACGACCCGATGATCCGTTCGGCCTCCGCCACGTCGATCGGGAGCCCATCGGCCTCCATCTCGGTGCACAGCAGCGCGGCGGTCGACTCGGCGCGGGCGGTCGCCGCAGCCGCTGGACGGTCGGGGAGGGCCTCGAGCTGCGCGGACTGCCGGTGGAACACCTCGAGCGCCAGTTCCGCCCATCGGCGCAGACGGTCGGTGCTGCCTCGCCACTCGCCCTCCACCCAGTCGGGACGCAGGTGTCCGTCGGGTCGGATCGGATCGTCGGGCTCACCATCGTCGCTGCCGACGGAGAACAGGTCGAGTGGCGCCGATGTCGGGAGGCTGTCGGTGTCGAGCCCGCGGCTGGCTGCCCAGGTGCGGCCGGGGGAGGCTCGCCAGCCACCATGGATCAGGCGGTGCACCGCATCGATGTCCCAGCACCGGACGGGGCGGATCCCGGCGCCGACGAGCGCGCCAGGTGTGGCTCGTGTCCACCAGACCCAGCGCGGTGCGAGGTCGAGCTCGAGCCGTTCGATCTCCGCGTACATGTCCCTTGCGTCGATGAACCGGGTCTCGCGATCACTGTGGAGTGCTGCTCCGACGCCGTCGGAGATCGCGACGGCGATCGATTCGCCGCGCTCGAACGGCGCGGTCATCCCCACCCGAGTTCGTGCAGCCGATCGTCGTCGATCCCCGCTGCGTGGGCGATCTCGTGGATCACCGTGACGTACACCTCGTCGGCGAGATGCTCCATGTCGTCGCAGACGTCGCACAGTGCGTGCCGGTAGATCGACACGACGTCGGGGCCTTCGTGGCCCGACCGCTCGGTGTGCGGCACGCCTTCGTACAACCCGAGCAGGGTCGGTTCGTCGGGGTTGCGGTCGATGACCTGCACCACCACGTTGTCGAGCACGTGCAGCAGCTCGTCTGGCAGATCGTCGAGCGCGTCAGCCACCATCGCCTCGAACCGGTACCGCGCCACGACCTCCATCGGTGCATTCTCACCGACAATCGCTCGTCACCGGCAACCGGCCGCGACGAGTGGTTCAGCGAGCGAACGGCGAGTCGGCGAGTGCGACCTTCGATGGGGTGTCGTCGTCGACGGTCGCCAGGTTGAGGAGGAAGCTGGCGATGCCCGCGGCGCCCTGCATGTAGCCGGTCTGCGTCTCGACGAAGTCCGGGCGGTTGCGGTGCTCGGCCTGCGACCACGAACGCCTGCCGTCGGTGAGGTCGCTGTGCTCCAGCACCACCGCTTCGATCCGTCGAGCGAGATCCAGGTACTCCGGTCGTCCCGTCGCATGGTGGAGTGAGATCGCGTAGTCGCCGATCCCGGCGTCGCCGCAGCACTGGCCGAAGTTCTGCCAGAGCCCACGAGAACGTGTCTCGGGCGCACCGGTGGCGAGGAGCCCACGCATGTTGTCGTGGACCCAGGTCAGCCACGAGTCGTCGCCGGTGATCTCGTGGAGCAGGAACATGAGGCGGCCGGTTCCCGGCGGCCCGTGGCAGACACCGAGGTAGTTCAGACCCGCCTGTTCTTCGGTGTGGCACACGAGCACGCCATCCCCGCACGGTGACGCGTGGGCAGTGACGAATCCGGTGGCGGCGATCGCGACGTCGAGGTAGCGCTGTTCGCCCGTCTCCCGATACAGATCGGCCAGGAAGTAGCCGACGCCCGCGGCCCCGTGCGCGAAATTCGGTGCGGTGAACTCGAAGGGCATGTCGGACATCATCAGCCAGTTGGGCCCGTCCGGGGTCTCGACCGACATCTCCAGCAGGCGATCGGCGGTCTGTCTCGCCCAATCGAGTGCACGATCATCGAGGTTCGAGCGGTGGGCGTAGAGGAAGCCGAGCCCTGCGCCGGCGGCGCCGATGCTGAGGTCGAGTACTTCCCGATCGCCGGTGAGGCCGGTGATGTCGGAGAACGGCATCGGCTCGATCCAGCCGATTCCCGCGCCGAGCGGTGACGACTGCGCCGCCATCGACTCGACGGTACGGGTCGCGCCGAGGCGGAAGCGCTCGAGCCCCGTCGCCTCGGCGATGGTGTTGAGCGCGAACAGGTAGCCGGGCAGCCCGCTGTAGAACGCGACGCTGATGTCGGTGCGGCCGTCGAGGAACGACAAGATGTCGTCCCCGGCAGCGACTGCCTCGTCGAGGAATCGTTGCTCGCCCGTGGCCCGATGGAGCTCCACCTGCAGCACTGCGATGCCAGCGCTGCCGTGGTAGAAGCTCCGATTGGAGGTCGACCCACCGGGGACGCGCGACCACGGGGCGCCCGCGGGGTCGTCCGACCTGCACGACTGGAGGAAGGCCTCGACCTCCAACACTCGTTGCATCGTTTCGTTGTCGCTCATCGTGGCCCCTTCTCGTTGGCGGCCCAGGTTGTCACGAGTGTGGCCGCCGAGACGAACGGTCGACGGCACCGTTGCCGTGGAGCCCCGGTCGGTGCGTCGGGTCGCCCCGTTCGCGCCGGCGACGAGGATCGTCCCGACCGAACGTTCGGCAACAATGAGGCCATGAACGACGTCGAGCTCATCCAGGAAGCTGCACGGTTGGCGATCGGGTACGTCGCCGGTGCGGACGATCGGCCGGCGACCCCGAGCGCGGCGGCCGTGGCGGCGCTGTCGGCCTTCGACGAATCGTTGCCCGCCGGCCCGACCGACCCCGCCGACGCCCTGCGCATGCTCAGTGACGTGGCTGGCCCCGCAACCATGGTCTCGACCGGTCCGAACTACTACGGCTTCGTCAACGGTGCGACGTTCCCGGTGGCGCTCGGCGCCGCGTTCCTCGTGGACGCATGGGACCAGAATGCGGCCCTTCCCGTGATGTCGCCGGCCGCAGCGAAGCTCCATGACGTCGCTCGACGATGGCTCGTCGACGTGCTCCGCTTGCCGGCTCACGCCGACGTCGGATTCGTGACGGGAGCGACCGTGGCCAACGCCTCGTGCATGGCCGCCGCCCGCGACGAACTCCTCCAACGCGTCGGGTGGGACTCGAAGTCAGCGGGGCTGTTCGGAGCGCCCCCGATCACCGTGGTGGTCGGGGAGCAGGCGCACAGCACCCTCCACAAGTCGCTCGGCCTGATCGGGCTCGGCAGCGGCCGAGTCGTGCGGATCCCCGCCGACGACCAGGGCCGGATGATCGCCGCCGAACTCCCGTCTGACCTGTCGGGCCCGGTGCTGGTGTGCGCCCAGGCCGGTGAGGTCAACACCGGGGCATTCGACCCGTTCGACGAGATCGCGGACTGGCTGGCGGACACGACCGACAACGGGTGGCTCCATGTCGACGGAGCGTTCGGGCTGTGGGCGTTGGCCGATCCGACTCGGGCCCATCTGGTGGAAGGTCTCGACCGCGCCGACTCGTGGGCCACCGACGGTCACAAGTGGCTCAACGTCACCTACGACTGTGGTCTCGCCATCGTCGCTCGTGAGGGTGCATTGCGTCGCACGTTCTCGTCGATCGCCGGGTACCTCCCGCCTGAGGACTCCTTCGAAGCGATGCACCACACGCCGCAGTCGTCCCAACGTGCCCGCCAAGTCGAGGTGTGGGCCGTGCTCCGCTCGCTCGGCCGCAGTGGCGTGGCCGAACTCGTCCAGCGAGCGTCGGACGGCGCGCGGGTGATCGCCGACCGGCTCGCTGATGCCGGCTTCGACGTCGTGAACGACGTGGTGATCAACCAGGTGCTCGTCCGCTACCGGACCGCACCCATGACGGAGCGCCTGCTCGCCGAGATCCAACGCGACGGGCGGATCTGGTGCGGGGCGACGCAATGGCACGGTGAGACCGCGATGCGCGTGAGTGTGTCGTCGTGGAAGACCACCCTCGACGATGCGCAGCACGCGGCCGACGTGATCGTCGAGTGCGCCGGGCGCCTGCACTGACCCGAGCGGGTGGGGCCGCCCGGACGATCAGAGAATCTTGAGCTTCTCCGAGAAGACCTTCTTGGGCTTCATGTCGACGGCGATCTTGCGGGCCATCTCCTGGAAGATCTGAGCAGCCTCGGACTCGGGGTCGATGGCGGTGATCGGCTTGCCGTCGTCGCCGCCTTCGCGCAGCGCCGGAACGAGCGGCAGCTTGCCGAGCAGTGGGGCGTCGATCTCCGCAGCGAGCGTCTCGCCACCACCGGAGCCGAAGATCTCGTAGCGCTTGCCGTCGTCGCCGGTGAACCACGACATGTTCTCGATGACGCCGCGGACGGGCAGGTTGACCTTGGCGGCCATCGCTGCGGACAGCGAGGCGACCTTCTGGGCGGCGGGCTGCGGCGTCGTGACGACGAAGACCTCACCGCGAGGCAGGTACTGGGCCAGCGACAGTGCGATGTCGCCGGTACCGGGCGGCATGTCGATCAGCAGGAAGTCGGGCTCGTCCCAGAACACGTCGGTGAGTAACTGCTCGAGCGCCTTGTGCAGCATCGGGCCACGCCAGATGACCGCTTGACCCTCGGGCACGAAGTAGA